>NZ_DJDT01000173.1 GCF_002432345.1 Pedobacter sp. UBA5917 | reverse complement strand
CATAAGCAGTGTAGCCATAACTGCCCTTGTAAACGTCGGTGTAAGATTTGTTTATACCACCCCCAAAACCAGCCGACAGTTTGAAATAGTTAGACTGTGCAAAAGAAAAACTTCCGATAAAAACAAGCAGAATGGTGGTGTATGTAGCTCTCGGCAAATTAAAAATCATATCGTTTTTTTACAAAAATAATATGTTTATCCAATATCTATAACTTTTACCTTTGAATTATGAGCACTTACAGCAACTTTAACAAATCATTAGAAGAACGTTTTATAAAATATGCAAAGATTGATACCCAATCTGATCCCACTTCGCCTACCTGTCCATCAACCCTAAAACAAAAGAATTTAGGACGCGAACTGGTAAATGAATTATTGGAAATCGGCGTTTCTGATGCGGAAATGGATGAAAATGGTTACGTGTATGGTACCATTCCATCAAATACCGATAAGCAGATCCCGATTATTTTTTTCTGTTCGCATATGGATACTTCGCCTGATAGCAGTGGCGAAAATGTAAAACCGATTATTCATGACAAATATCAAGGGCAGGATCTGATCCTACCGGATGATCCGAAAATTGTGATCAAAATGGCCGATCATAAAGACCTGAAACATCAGATCGGAAATGATATTATCACAGCCAGCGGAACCACTTTGTTAGGTGCCGATAATAAAGCTGGTTTAGCCGAAATTATGGAGGCCGCTACTTTTTTTATGAAAAACCCGGAAGTAAAACATGGAACTATTAAAGTCCTTTTTACACCCGATGAAGAAATAGGAAGAGGCGTTGATAAAGCTGACCTGAAAAAATTGGGTGCCGACTTTGGATATACCATAGATGGCGAAACTTTAGGTTCTATAGAAGATGAAACTTTCTCTGCAGATGGCGCTGTACTTAAAGTTTATGGGGTGAGTACCCACCCGGGTTTTGCAAAAGGGAAAATGGAAAGCGCCATTAAAATCCTTGCCGAAATTCTGGATACCTTACCAAAAGATACCTTAACCCCTGAAGCCACTCATCAAAAAGAAGGTTTTATCCATCCGGTAAGCATGCACGGACAGGTGGAGGAAGCAGAAGCGCAGTTTATCATCAGGGATTTTACCGACGAAAAACTTGCTGAACACGGTCGCTTTTTAGAAGAAACAGTAAAACAGGTAATGGCTAAATATCCGAAATCGACCTATACTTTAAACATTAAGGCACAGTACCGGAATATGAAACAGGTGTTGGATAAACACCCAAAAATTGTACAATATGGGATTGAGGCTATTGAGAGAGCCGGCGTTGTTCCAAAACAACAAAGCATCCGCGGCGGAACGGATGGATCAAGACTTTCGTATATGGGATTGCCCTGCCCGAATATTTTTGCCGGAGAACATGCTTTTCATAGCAAGCAGGAATGGGTAAGTGTACAGGATATGGAAAAAGCCGTGCAAACGATTATCAATATTGCCTGTATCTGGGAAGAGAGAGGCTAGTTTGGAGTTTTGAGTTACAAATCGCTTAAAACGCCCAGCGCTAGCCGCCAAACAAAATGTTAATAAAAAATAATACCCCCAAAGCATATCTTTTTGCTAATTTAGATTGCAAATGATTACTCTCGAAAACGACTATATAAAAGTTAACCTGGCGGCTAAAGGCGCAGAACTTCAAGGCTTATTCAGTAAAGAAACCAAACTGGAATATTTATGGAATGCCGATCCGAAATATTGGGCAAAACATAGCCCTGTTTTATTCCCTATTGTAGGCTCTTTAAAAAATAACAGCTTTAATTACCAGGGTAAAAATTACGAACTGCCGCGGCATGGTTTTGCCCGCGACCATGTTTTTAATTTCGAAAAAATAAGCGAAACAGAAGCCGTTTTTACTTTAACCCAAACAGAGGAAACCTTAAAAGTATATCCTTTTTATTTTGGCCTGAAACTGAAATATCAATTGATAGACCGTAAGCTGAATTTAACTTATGAGGTAATCAATACCGGTACGGATGAACTATTGTTTTCATTGGGCGCACATCCTGCATTTGCGGTTCCCAATACACCCGGTACAGTTTACGAAGATTATTACCTGGCGTTTAATGCCGATGATAAATTGACTTTTTGGAAACTGGATGACGGTTTAGTAGCTGATGAAACCGAAAATATCGAAATGGGTGCACATAAGCTAAAACTTAAACACGACCTCTTTTATAACGATGCCCTGGTTTTTAAAACCCTGCAGAGCAATTGCATCAGTTTATTGAATACCAAAAATGATTATGGGCTGCACTTCCATTTTGAGGATTTCCCTTTCTTTGGCATATGGGCAGCAACCGATGCTCCTTTTGTTTGTTTAGAACCCTGGTGCGGCGTAGCAGATGGTGTTAACCACGATCAGGAACTTGAACATAAAGAAGGTATTGTTAAATTAGATGCCGGCGAAAAATGGTCGAGGTTTTGGGAAGTAGAATGCTTTTAAGCCGGTTTTTCCTGGCGGATTAATTTTCGCAAGGGCCATTTCTTAATCTAGTTTAAGAAAGTTATGATGTTTAGATGCTAAATTGCCCTAATTCTATTCATTAAAAACAAGCCGTTAAACAAGATGAAAAATACACCGCATTTTGCACAATTATTCCTTAGACTAGCCCTGGGCATTGGTTTTATTCTACCCGTTATGGACCGATTCGGCTGGTTGGGCGCACCTGGTTCGCCAACTGTTGGCTGGGGCAGTTGGGCTATATTTTTAGATTATACCAATTCGCTTATGCCTTATTTAAGCCGCCCCCTGGCCAACATCATGGGCATTATTGCTACCGCAGGAGAATTGGTTTTTGGCATTTTGATGATTATCGGTTATAAAATTAAACCCGCAGCTATAGGCAGCTTTTTACTTACCCTGGCTTTTGCGTTATCGATGCTGATTTTTGCAAATTACAGGGCGCCCTTTAATTATTCGGTTTTTGTAGTAAGCGCTTCGAGTTTGGTGCTGGCCACTTTGCCGGGTTATAAATGGAGTATTGATGGAAGGTAGTCTGAAAGTCGGAAGACCGATGTCCGAAGTCTAAATTGTTAAAAAAGCATGGTTTGACCATTAAGAAGTTAAGGTAATTAAGCTGGACCTAGTCCCTCTGTGTTCTCGGTGCCATTTCTCTGAGGCCTCAGTGGTAAAAAAGTGAATTAGTCTGAAAGTCGGAAGACCGATGTCCGAAGTCTAAAGTGTTAGAAAAGCATGGTTTGACCATTAAGAGGTTAAGGTAATTAAGTTAAACAAAGTACCTCCGTGATCTGTGTTCGCATAGATCACCCAAAACTAATCACGCAAACCATCCGCATCACCCGATATATTTGGATGTTCGAATCACCCTTAAATTTGTCCGTTCTGCACCCATTTCGTTGTTTTTTGTCGCCGTAACTTAGTCTTAAACAAAACAAATAAGATTATGGCAACTATGCACCCTTACTTAAACTTCGATGGCAAGGCCGAAGAAGCATTTAATTTTTATAAGTCGGTATTTGGTGGAGAATTTATCTTCTTGGCAAAAATGAGCGATGCGCCAGAATCCGATAAATTATCAGACGAAGAAAGAAACCGGGTAATGCATGTGGCCTTACCGATTAATGAGCATACCATTTTAATGGCTTCTGATTGTGTACCTTCTATGGGGCATGTACTTAAAGAGGGTAATAACATGTATATCAACATTGCCGCCGAAAGCCGCGAAGATGCCGATCGTTTATTTAATGGTCTCTCTGCCGGCGGTACCATCGAAATGCCTATGGAAGACATGTTCTGGGGCGATTATTTTGGAAGTTTTAAAGATAGGTTTGGAATCCAGTGGATGGTTAACTTCGGAAGTTATAAATAAGCATGATTAAAATCCAGGGTAAATCTATTCTGGATTTTTTTATTCTCCACTTACATTTTTCCTTTCTGATAAAGGGGAGTTCAAATCTTTTTATCATGGCTATTCATATTGAAGCTGATTACCAAATCAATTATATAAAGCTGGTAGTTAAAGAGTGTTAAATATCTGATTTAAAGGAACTGATTTACCATTTTTATTGAATGAAAAATCTAAAGATGTCGCTTTGTTTCATCATGCTATTTATCTCCCCGCTCATTTACGGTCATGTTTCCAATGACTCGGTTCGTGTAAGTATTAGTATTGCCGACACCTCATTTCAACATAAGGTGCCAAAACTTTACCTTCAGAAATTGGGAGGTCAGGTTCGAATACCGATCAAGCCTAGCGGAATGAAGAATGGTCAGTTCCTATTTACCTTTAAAAATGAGAATTATTTTGAGTGCATATTAAGGTTTGATACTGATAACACCCCATTCGTACCCTTCTACTTATCACTTGAAAGCGATCATGTGCAGATAGAATATACTTTCCCTTCAAGTACAAAAATGGCCTTTGTTAGCCGTTCGAGTGGTTCTAAAGCGCAAGACGACCTAGCAAGGATCGAGAAGGGAATCAGCGAGATACTAAATAAAAATGATGAGCAACTTAGGCTAAAATATGAAAATTACGATAATATAGCTTCGCGGATTGATATTCGAAATGAGCACTACAATCTTGATTTAAATGAGAAGTTTCTTTTCATAAAAAAAATGTCTCATGACCCCAGTATCTATGCACCAGTTTTATATTTGTATATTGTTAATTCAATTGAGGATTGGTCTGTTGATCAGCTAAAAGAATTTTTATCCAATCACAACCCAAGAGAAGGTGGTTCTTATCACAAGCAAATTAAGGCGAGCTTAGCAATTAAGGAAGCCGCATATCGAGATGATAAACTTAGAACGATACTTAATAAAAATCTCGAAATACAAAGCGCTATTAAGTCTATTGATCAGAAATATATTTATCTCTCATTATGGGCATCTTGGTGTGGACCTTGTCGGTCACATAACAAAACGCTTATATCAGCAAACTATAAAAATTTAGGCTTTATAGGTATCTCATTCGATAAAAATTTGGCTGATATGCTTAGAGCAAGCAAAGAAGATAATATTGACAAGTGGAAACAGATTCAGATGAAGAAAGGCTTTGAATCTGAAATAGCTAAAAGCTTTGGTATTAATGCTCTGCCCGGAAATATTCTTTTAAACGATAAAAGAGAAATAATTGGCATTAATATTTCTGATCAAACATTGGAGCACGTCATCTTTCAAAAGTAGTTCAGATATGAAAATATTTGACCTCTAATCAATTTAAAACAGACGAGATTTTGCTTGTAAATTAGACCGATAACCTGCTCAAAGTCTCCCTTGTTACACCCAAATAAGAAGCAATAAGGGTTTTAGAAATCCTTTTCTGCAATGATGGATATTGGTTACGCCATTGTTTATAACGCTCGCCTGCATTATTGCTCAACAGGGCCAATACGCGTTTTTGCAAAGCCATATTGCCAGTAGTGTATTTTTTTCTGAAAAAATATTCCATTTTTCGCGAGGAGGCACACAGTTTTTCCTTGTTTTCAAATGAGATGGAAAGTGTTGTGGTATCCTCAATGCAATCAACATTTAAGGTAGCTGGCATACCGGTATTAAAAGCGTTCGGATCAGAGAACCACCATTCTTCCATAGCCAATTGTAAAATATATTCTTTCCCTTCGTTATCGGTGTATGAAGATTTTACTATGCCTTTAACAACAAAATGTTCCATACTTGCAGTATCACCTGCCTGAACGATGTACTGGTGTTTTTTGTATTTTCTTTTGGTGAAAAAAGATGCCGCATAATCAAATTCTTCGTCTGTTAAACAAACAATCTGGTGGATATGCGCTCTTAAAAAATCTAATTCCATGTTTCTGATACGGACAAATGTACAGTTTATTGAAGATTTACAAAACGGATCTGTTTTTCGTAGTCAAATATAAGCGTGATAATCATCACATTAAAATAGTGATGTATGTCCTTTCCTAAAGTTTGCCCTTGCATTATGTTTGCAGAACACAACACACAAAACCAACCAATAACACACAAATGAAACCTAAATTACTAATCCTTATTGCCGTATTATCCTATTTATTGGCCCCAAAAGCCAATGCCCAGAGTTTGGCCAAAATGAACTGGTTTAACGAACCAGAAAAGTGGGAAATTAAGGATAAAAACACTTTTAGCATGTTCGTCCCCGCCAAAACCGATTACTGGCGTATTTCGCATTACGGTTTTACGGTTGATGATGCCCCTTTTTATTATGCTACTTATGGCGGCGAGTTTGAAGTGAAGGTAAAAATCACCGGAAATTATGTAACCACTTTCGACCAGATGGGACTAATGCTCCGTATTAACGAAGAAGAATGGATTAAGGCCGGTGTCGAATTTGTAAACGGAAAACAGAATGTAAGTGCCGTGGTAACACATAAAACCAGCGATTGGAGCGTGGTTGAACTGGAAAAGGCACCAGCATCAATCTGGATGAAGGCCGTTAGAAAGCTCGATGCGGTAGAGATTTTCTATTCGTTTGATGATCAGAAATATACTATGCTGCGTACATGCTATTTTAAAGATAATGCGCCTGTAATGGTGGGTTTAGTGGCGGCTTGCCCTGATGGAAAAGGATTTAACGCCACTTTCGAAAACTTTAAGGTAACAACTACTCCTGATCAGCGCAGATTAGATTGGGCCAAGAAACAGCAGCATTAAAAATAATCCCCAAAACCGTCATTGCGAGAAGGCTTTTTCAGCCGACGAAGCAATCTTACTACGATCGCTACCAGACATGCGCTTTAAGATTGCTTCGTCGTTCCTCCTCGCAATGACGTACTCTTTTTATGTTCCATTAAATCTCAGCCAACGCCTCAACCAAATCTTTAAAACCTGGCCTGTTTAAAGGTATTTCAGACAAACAGGCATCCCTAAGCTTTCCTAGAGTTCTGTAAACCTCATTATCATCCTCTTTCAGCGAAAGTAAATCATCAAGTAGATAACCATAAGCACTTACTTCTATCCTTTCGAGTGCTTTGGCAGTTTGGGCAGTTTTATCATAAAAACTAGCCGCACCAAAATCCCCGAACAAAGTACTGCCTTCATCATCAATCAAGGTGTTATGTGCATATAAATCGCCATGCATAATGCCAGCTTCATGTAACTGTGCGGCTAATGAGGCAATGGTTTTGGCAATCCCTATAATCTGTTCTTCAGAAAGCTTCCTATCCGTAGGAAAAACATCTCTTGTACAGCTTTCTAAACTTGGTGGATTGCCGAGATTATAAAAATGATGCGGGATCAGGTCCATCACCAATCCTTTTTTATCCTCAGGATGGTGGGCAATCTGTCCGATAAGGTTAACCAAACCCGGATGGTAACCTGCGGCAATGTAAGCTGTCATTTCATCCTCGGGCAGGCCATCGCTGGTTACATTTCCCTTAAAAATTTTAACGGCCACTTCGGTAGTCTCTTCGCCGATGGTCCTGTTTGCTTTCGAAATGATTCCCGATGCACCTTCTCCCAATAAATGGTTAATCTCTAAATCGTGCCAGTGGATCAGCGAAAGTGTTTCAACAGCCGGTGTTTTGCTAAAATTATTGCCCGAAAATGCAATCCACGATAGCTTTGGCATTGCTGTTACCCATTGCGGTAATTCGTGTAATTTATTCGCTGCAATGCGTAATAAGGCCAGATTCAGGCAATTGCCCAATTCTTCAGGTAAAGATGATAACCTGTTGCCCGAAAGCATCAGTTTTTGCATCCGTTTACAAAGCCCGATTTCTTTTGGTAATTCGGCAATATTGTTATTTGTTAAAATCAACCAACGGATATTTGGATTGAGCGATTTCGGTGGAACTGTTTCAATCCGGTTCGATTTAAAACCAACAATATCCAGTAAAGGGCAATCGGCCAGTACCTCCGGCATTACCGTAAAAAGGTTTTCTGAACAGAAGAAAATACGTAGCTTTTTTAATCTACCAAAATCTGCAGGCAGGGCGCTCAGTTTATTAAAAGATAAATCCAGCACTTCCAGTGTATCGGCCAGTCCGAATATTTCTTCCGGAAATTCCGTCAGGTTTTCAGAAAGTTTTAACGATACTGCTCCTTTTAGTTCGCCGTTTTGTAGTGCTAACAGGTTTTGCATAGGTTGTGCCGGTTTTAATAATTTGAAACGAAGATAAGGCTAAGTTTTATCTTTAAGGATTAATGTAAATCGATTGTGTGTTCTATCTGGATCTGGTCCAGAAAATATGCATCATGCGATACCACGAAAAGCGTACCCTGGTATTCGTTAATCGCATTGGTTAAAATCTCCACATTTTGTATATCGAGGTTGTTGGTCGGCTCATCAAGAATAATCAGATCGGGCGATTGCTTGCTGATGGTTAGGGAACAGAGAATCAGCCGCATTTTTTCGCCACCGCTTAATGCCGAACAGGGTTTATCCCAATCGGTTTTGCCAAATAAAAACCTGTTTAAGCGTATTTTTACTTCATGTTCCTGCAATTCGCCCGGGTTATATTGCTGTGCCTGTTCGTAAACCGTAAGCTGATTATCGATCAACGAATAATCCTGATCAATATAAATGGTTTTAATATCTGCTTTGTTTATCACACCGGTTAAAGGCTCTATTTCTCCCAAAATAATTCTGATTAGTGTGGTTTTACCAGAACCGTTCGGCCCTTTTAGCACATATCGCTCTCCACTAAAAATCTGAAAACTGACCGGAGCTTCCCACAGCAACTGATCATGAAAACCAAAATTGATTTCCCTTGCCTCAACAATACTTTTGCCTTTGTGCAACGTAACCTGATTAAAACCTATTTTCATTTTATCTGCATCGGGCAGTGCCGAACGGAGCTGTGTGAGTTCGGTTGAAATATGGTCGAGTTTTTCAGTATGCACACCTTTTATTTTTGCCGTGCTTTTCTCCGCATTGTTTTTTAAAGTGTTCATCGCAATGGTGGGCAAACCTGCTTTTTCCTGCTTCTTTTTTCCCCTGGCATCGAGTTTCTGTTGACGTTCTATCGACTCCCGCTCTACTTCTTTTGCCTTGCGCAATGCTTTTTCTTTGGCTTTTAAATCGTTATTCAAGGCATCGTTTTCAATTTTTTTCTGTGCAGCATAAAAATCATAATTCCCGCCATAAACAGTTATTCCCTTAGTACTAAGCTCGCAAACTTTATTAATCAGGTTCAGCAGGGTACGATCGTGACTTACCACAACCAAAGTATTCCTGGTTGATCGGATGTAGTCGTATAACCTGTTTCTACCTTTCAGATCCAGGTGATTGGTCGGTTCGTCCAATAAAACAATTTCTGGGCGATGGATGATGATGCCAGCCAAAAATACACTCGTTTTCTGTCCGCCACTTAAATTCCCCATTTTTTGATTTAAGTCCAGTCCGGTTAAGCGCCAATAACCAAGCGCTTCCTGGCAACGTTCTTCGATGGTCCAGTCGTCGTTTAGCGTGGTTAAATTTTCATCCGTTACCTCTCCGTTCAGGATTTCAGCTAAAGCTTTTAATTTATCTTCAATTTTTAGTGCCTGTGCAACGGTAAAATCATTAAACTGACCGAAAAGCTGGGGTATGTAATATGGCGTCGATTCTGTTTTTACATGTCCTGCGGTTGGTAACAGTTTACCTGCCAAAATTTTTAAAAGTGTCGATTTCCCAACCCCATTATGGCCAATGAGTGCAATTTTTTCGTATTTGTTGATGGTGAGATTTAAATCTGAAAACAGTAAATCTCCATTAAGGTGGATATAGGTAGCCCCTTGTAGATTAAGCATAAATTTCTTTTTTATCGGTAAATAATTGCAGCAACGGAACCGTTCTGCCTGTTATCTATAGTCTGAAAAGAAATGAATCCTACATTTATCGGGTGATTTTGGTGATGGTACAAAGGTAGAAAAAGTTTTGCGTTTTGCGAAAAGCGGTTGGTTAGTCCATAGTCTTTAGTCCGAAGTCGGCAGTTTGGTGAGCGAAAAATTGTGCGTTCTCTACCTCCGGTTTGTCATCGACAAACTATAGATTTTATCTATATCATTTTTTATTTGCAATAGAAATTTAATCCTATATATTTACAAAAAACTTTAGGGGTGCCTACGCGCTGAGAAATACCCTTTGAACCTGATGCAGTTAGTACTGCCGAAGGGAAAAGTGAAGGCAATTGCGATTGCTGTCTTTTCGATCTCCATATTTGGGGCAATCTCTATAGTTTTTCCAATTTTTTAAAATATGGAAGTAACTATCAACAATCAGAACCATCAATTGAACGAAGCCTGTTCCATCGAACAGATGCTCGCTGCTGTAATCTCAACCGGAACGGATGGCCTTGCCATAGCCGTTAATCAAACCATCATTTCCAAATCTGCCTGGGCTGAGCATGTGTTGCATCCCGGCGACCAGATCATACTCATTAAAGCCACACAGGGAGGGTAAAAGGGAATTATTGAATGATTGAGTTTTGAATGAGTGAATGGAAGATGCAGTTTAATCAATCTTTCCTTCAATAACTCACTCACTCAATCTCTCAATCAATAATCCTCTCATTTGGTCAATCAATCATTCCCTCACTCAATCAATCTCTAATTCAACCATTCATTCTGTAATTCAACCATTCTATCATTTTAAATATGAAACAAGAAAAAACACCAAACCAGGAAGTGATTAGCCGCAGTCCATTTCCGGCTTCACGAAAGATATTTGTACCTGGAAAAATCCACGATATTCAGGTGGCTATGCGCGAAATCAGCTTGTCGGAAACCAAAATCCACAATGGATTCGGCCTTACGGAGCCTAACCCTCCCGTAACTGTTTATGATACCAGCGGACCTTATACCGATCCGAATGCAGAAATTGATGTTCGGAAAGGCCTTCCGCGCTTAAGGGAACAATGGATTAAAAACAGACAGGATGTAACCCAGCTCGACCAACTGTCGTCTGCCTACGGACAGCAGCGCCTGGCTGATGAGAAACTCGATGTTTTACGTTTTAACTATACCAATAAACCCTATAAGGCCCAGCCGGGCGCCAATGTATCGCAAATGCATTATGCCAAAAAAGGGATTATTACCGCCGAAATGGAATACATTGCCATCAGGGAAAACCAGCGGATTGAGTTGTTGAACGCACAATTGGGCGATCAGCATGAGGTAATGAACCACCAACACAACGGTAACAGTTTTGGAGCCAATACGCCAAAAGGTTACATCACGCCAGAATTTGTACGTGCAGAAGTTGCTGCCGGACGTGCTGTAATCCCCTGCAATATTAACCACCCTGAATTGGAGCCAATGATTATCGGGCGCAATTTTCTGGTAAAAATAAATGCTAATATTGGTAACTCGGCGGTTACTTCTACCATTGAGGAAGAAGTGGAAAAAGCCGTTTGGGCCTGCCGTTGGGGTGCCGATACCATTATGGATCTTTCTACAGGGAAAAATATCCACGAAACCCGCGAATGGATTATCCGCAATTCGCCTGTGCCGATCGGTACTGTTCCCATTTATCAGGCGCTCGAAAAAGTGAACGGAAAAGCCGAAGACCTTACCTGGGAAATTTTTCGTGATACTTTAATTGAACAGGCCGAACAGGGTGTTGATTATTTTACTATCCATGCAGGTGTGCTGCTCCGCTATGTACCTTTAACCGCCAAGCGGATAACCGGAATTGTTTCGCGCGGTGGATCGATCATGGCGAAATGGTGTTTGGCGCATCACAAAGAAAATTTCCTTTATACCCATTTCGAAGAAATTTGCGAGATCATGAAAGCTTATGATGTGGCTTTTTCTTTAGGCGATGGTTTGAGGCCGGGCTGTATTGCGGATGCCAACGATGCTGCACAGTTTTCGGAACTCGAAACCCTTGGCGAACTCACCAAAATAGCCTGGAAACACGATGTGCAGACCATTATCGAAGGTCCTGGGCATGTGCCGATGCACCTGATCAAAGCCAACATGGAAAAACAGCTTGAACATTGCTCAGAAGCACCATTTTATACCTTGGGTCCATTAACGACCGATATTGCCCCTGGTTACGACCATATCACCTCGGCCATTGGTGCGGCAATGATCGGCTGGTTCGGAACAGCGATGCTCTGTTATGTTACACCTAAAGAACACCTGGGTTTACCGAACAAAAAAGATGTGAAAGATGGTGTAATTACCTATAAAATTGCTGCGCATGCGGCCGATCTGGCTAAAGGCCACCCTGGTTCACAATACCGTGATAATGCCTTGAGCAAAGCAAGGTTCGAGTTTAGATGGGAAGACCAGTTTAACTTGTCGCTCGATCCGGATACGGCTAAAGAATTCCATGATGAAACCCTGCCTGCAGATGGTGCCAAGATTGCACATTTCTGTTCGATGTGCGGACCAAATTTCTGTTCGATGAAAATTACACAGGATGTACGCGAGTATGCCGCACAGCAGGGGGTTGAGGCAGACGAGGCCCTGGCCAAAGGCATGGCCGAAAAATCGAAGGAGTTTACCGAAAAAGGAAGCGAAATTTATTCTTAAACCATCATGGAACTGATCGTAATAGCCAAACCAACTGTTTTTAAGGAAGAAAGTGATCTTGTAAATCGGCTTTTTGAGGCTGGTTTGCAGGTTTTTCACCTGCGTAAAGAAAATGTTGGAGAGGCCGGTTACCGGAAAATAATAGAGGGGATTTCTTCTGAATACCATCCGCGGATCGCTTTGCATCATTTCCATTCGCTTGCCAACGAATACCATATCAACCGGATCCACCATACTGAAAGTTTCCGGAAAGAAAGAAATCATGAAGCATTGGCCGAAAATAAAATCTATAGTACCTCTATCCATCACTTAACAGATATGGAACAGGTTGGGCAATACGATTACAGTTTTTTCGGTCCGGTGTTTAACAGCCTTTCCAAACCTGGCTATCAGGGGGTAATTCCACCCGGTTTCCGTTTGGAAAAACAGCATATTAAGCCGAAAATCATTGCTCTTGGCGGTATAGGTTTAAACCAGATGGATCAGGTAAACGAGATGAATTTCGATGGTATCGCACTGCTGGGCACTATCTGGAACGATCCCGCGCAAGGCCTCCTAAACTTTAAAAAGGCACAGGCAAAATGTCTGGCTTATCATCAAAACCCAATAACAAAATCATGATTCAGCCCTTACAATATATCTCACAGGCTCCTCAAACAGGTACACATATCGATGCCATTGAGCAGGTGCTAAAAGCTGGTGGAAAATGGATCCAGCTCCGGATAAAAAATCAATCCGAAACCGAAATCCTTCCTTTTGCAAAAGCTGCACAGGCCTTATGCGAAAGTTATGGTGCTAAACTGATCATTAATGACTATCCTCACCTGGCCAAAGCCGTAAACAGTTATGGTGTACATTTAGGCTTGCAGGATATGCCCATACTGGATGCCAGAAAAATCATCGGAAAACACCAGATTATCGGTGGTACAGCCAATACCTTCGAACACATTAAACAAAGGGTAACCGAGGGTGCCGATTATATCGGTTTAGGTCCGTTCAGGTTTACACGGACAAAAGAAAATCTGAGTCCGATTGTGGGTTTAGAAGGTTATCAAAAGTTAATGGAGCAGGTAAGAAGGGCCGGTATCAGTACGCCGATTATTGCCATTGGAGGCATCGAGGCAGAAGATATTCCGGCTATACTCGAAACCGGAATTTACGGAATTGCGATATCCGCAGCGCTCACCAACCAAATACAAACGGCTGTAGTTCTCGAAGAGATCAACAGCAAATTTAACATTCATTCTATTTAAAATTACAGATATGTTAACCATAGCAGATCAAACTTTTAGCTCTCGTCTCTTTACCGGTACCGGTAAATTCAGTTCGGCCCGTGAGATGGAAAGCGCTTTAATTGCCTCGGCCTCCGAACTGGTAACCGTTGCTCTTAAACGTGTCGATCTAAAAGGAAAAGATGATGATATCCTTCATCACCTCAGGTATCCCCACATTAATTTATTGCCCAATACCTCTGGTGTCCGCAATGCAAAAGAAGCTGTTTTCGCGGCTCAACTGGCACGCGAAGCACTGGAAACCAATTGGATCAAGCTCGAAATCCATCCCGATCCCAAATACCTGATGCCCGACCCGATCGAAACACTTAAGGCAACCGAAGAACTGGCGAAACTCGGATTTGTGGTGTTACCTTACATCCATGCCGACCCTGTTTTATGTAAACGTTTGGAAGATGTAGGTACAGCTGCGGTAATGCCTTTGGGCTCGCCGATCGGAAGTAATAAAGGTTTACGCACCATCGATTTTTTAGAGATTATTATTGGCCAGAGCAGGGTTCCGGTAATTGTAGATGCAGGTATAGGCGCACCATCTGATGCGGCAAAAGCAATGGAAATCGGCGCCGATGCTGTGTTGGTAAACACCGCCATTGCCATTGCCAAAAATCCGACCAATATGGCCCTTGCCTTTAAACTGGCTGTTGAGGCCGGCAGAATGGCTTTCGAATCTAAACTGGGCAATCAGCAGCACTACGCTGCAGCGAGCAGCCCCTTAACCGCATTTTTGGATGAAGAGTTTTAACGAGGTATTCGAATCCTATAACTGGGACGATACCAAAGCCAGTATTTATGATAAAACAGCCGCTGATGTAGAAAGGGCTTTAAACAATCCACTGCGGACGCTTGAAGATTTTAAAGCATTGATCTCCCCGGCAGCATTACCCTATCTCGAAGACATGGCGCAGATCAGTCAGCGCTTAACTTTAGACCGTTTTGGCCGTGTAATCCAGATGTATATTCCGCTTTATCTATCTAACGAGTGTAATAACATCTGTACTTATTGCGGTTTCAGCTATGATAACAAAGTACGCCGGAGAACGCTTAATCCGATGGAGATTATGCAGGAAGTGGCCGTAATTAAAGGCATGGGTTACGATCATGTACTATTGGTAACAGGCGAAGCCAACCAAACCGTACATACAGATTATTTTAAAAAAGTATTGGACCTCATCAGTCCGCATTTCGCCCATATTTCGATGGAAGTGCAGCCTTTGGATGTAGCCGATTACGAAACCCTGATTCCACATGGTTTAAACACCGTGCTGGTTTACCAGGAAACCTACCACCAGGACGATTACCGCAAACATCACCCTAAAGGCAAAAAGTCGAATTTCTTATACCGTTTAGAAACGCCCGATCGTTTAGGGCAGGCCGGCATCCATAAAATGGGACTGGGTGTACTCATCGGTTTGGAAGATTGGCGTACCGATTCGTTTTTTACGGCGCTGCATCTATCCTATCTCGAAAAGCAGTACTGGCAAAGTAAATTCAGCATCTCTTTCCCGCGTTTGCGTCCTTTTAGTGGCGGTTTAGAGCCAAAAGTGGCCATGAACGATAAGGAACTGGTGCAACTCATCTGTGCTTACCGTTTATTCAACAGCGAAGTAGAACTTTCTATTTCCACCCGCGAAACTATGGCTTTCAGGAACCACATCATCAAATTGGGCATCACGGCCATTAGTGCAGGTTCTAAAACCAATCCGGGCGGTTACGAAGTAGAACCACAATCATTAGAGCAGTTCGAAATATCCGACGAACGTTCGGCACAGGAAATAGCGGCCATGATCAGAAAACAGGGTTACGAGCCGATATGGAAAGACTGGGATATGAGTTTAATCAGTAAATCATGTTAATAAAAGAAGAATTGAACCGCTACAACAGGCAGATGATTTTGCCTGAAATCGGCCTTGCCAAACAGGAAGAGCTGAAAGCTGCCAGAGTACTGGTTATCGGTGCCGGTGGATTGGGCTGCCCAATATTGCAATACCTGGCCGCAGCCGGCATCGGAACAATCGGAATTGTAGATGACGATGTGGTGGAATTGAGCAACCTGCACCGGCAGATTTTGTATAACCATACCGATATCGGCTTATCCAAATCAAAAACTGCTGCAGCGAAACTTGAACTGCTTAATCCGTATGTAAGTTTCAGGGCTTATCACGAACGTTTTACTCCTGGCAATGCAATATCCATCTGCCATGATTATGATTTGGTAATTGATTGTTCCGACAATTTTACAACCCGTTATCTGGTGAACGATACCTGTGTAAATTTAGAGAAAACACTCATTTTTGGCTCTATTTTACAGTTTGAAGGTCAGGTTGCGGTATTTAACCATAATGGTGGGCCAAGTTACAGGGACCTTTATCCGGCACCGCCGACCGAGAACATCAACTGTGTAGAGGGTGGCGTGATCGGCATCCTGCCTGGAATAATTGGTTTATACATGGCCAACGAAGTTATCAAACTGATCTGTGACATTGGTGAGACCCTTTCAGGAAAATTAATGACCATCAGTGCATTGAATAATACCGTATCTGTATTCAAAATTGCGCACGAAAAACAGACTGCAATAATTAAAATCGGAGCTAAAACAATAAATGAAATCGATAAAGCAACTTTAGAGCAATGGATTTCGGCTAACGAAAATGAAATTTTCCTGATTGATGTACGCGAAGATTACGAACATGAAGAAAACAATATCGGAGGCGTAAATATATCCTTATACGAATTAAGCAGTTCGCTTGCGTCTATTCCCCAAAACAAAAAACTTGTATGTTATTGCCAAACCGGACAAAGGAGTAAAATGGCAGTGCAGTTATTGGAAGGGGTTTATGACGGGGAAGTGTACAGTTTAAAGGGGGGATTGTTTCATTAGTTCATTGGGTTAACTGGTTAATTGTTGAAAGCGGTTAATTGGTTAACTGTAACGATAAGGCAATTGCCTGTAGCCCATCCTTGACAGATGCTTCGATTCCGCTTAGGATGACAGATCTCACAAGGGCAATACGACTTCCGATCCCGATCCTCCGACTTTTGAACGCCTTGCATTTTTTACCACCGAGAGCATAGAGAAAAGGCACAGAGAATACAGAGATGCTTTGTGCCTGATGTTAATTTCCCAAGGCTAGGCAAAACTTATCTATTGTAGATCCTTCGACAGGCTCAGGATGACAAATTGGATGGAACATTACTTGACTAAGGACTTCGGACTTATCCCTATCCTGTTCCCACCAAACCACTTTCATTTATTTCTTGGACCGATTCAGTCGACGACTGTACTTCTGTATTATCCACCTTTTTCGATTCATGAACTTTCTTTACTTCTTTCTTCAATCTACTTACCCAGATACCACAAAGGCTAATAAAGAAAGCCGCACATAAAAACCATATTAAGCGCGTTAGCAAATAGCGGTAATAGGAAAGATGATCTTTTAATATACCTGAAGAAAGTTTCTTTAGCGTTCTAACCGTATCTGGAGGGTATACACCAGCAGCGGTAAAAAACTCATGACCCTTTCCATGGCCTTTATACCACACTTTACCAACTGAATAACTCGTTAAGGTATCGGGTAAATTTATTTTCTGTTGCTGTTTTAATGTTTTAAGATTTAAAGGGATAATTGTAGCATTGTTAACTGTTTTTTTGCAATCAATCGGCTCGTAGTGATCCTCATCCCAATACATACACTCTTCACCAGATTTGGGCATTCTAAGCGCCGTAGGAGTAATCTCCCAAGCAACAAAAGAGGTGCTACCGATAAAAAGTAAGATGATACAAGAAAGAACGATGTAATGCGGTGAGAAGAGACGAACATATTTCGGTTCGGTATCAACTTCTTTAGTTTCTTCTTCTATCTCAATAGTTTGTTCGGTAACTCCTCGGTCAGTTGTTTCAACTATTGGTTCTTTTTCTTCTCCAACTAAGTCAGCTTGCTTATCTACTTCTTCATATGTAGTTATTTCTTCATCTTCATGACTCTGATTCTCACTGTCATTTCTACCAATTACTTCGCTATTTATTTCTTCTATTTTGACATCGGTATTTTCAATGACCTCTTTGGTTTCTTCATCATATCGTTTATCAAAACTATTGTAATATGATATACTTGTTCTTGGCTGAAAATCTATTAACCAAGCTAAAAGTTCAATAAACTTTATTCCAGGATTTGGTACTTTACCCTTTATAATTTTTGGCATTTGTTTAAATTTTGAAGCAAATGAACCATTTATCAGAGTGAAATACCCTTTTCCTTGTTCTGCTGCACCAAAGAATTGTCTAAGTATCTCATCGTCCTTAGATGTAAGTTGCCTTTCTTGATAAACAATCAAGCATTCTTCGCGTAAACTTCCTGGAGTAGGATTCAACAAATTAGATGATAAACTTTCATCTTCCTTTTTCTTCTGATAAGCATTTAGTACTGCTTTTCCATAATCTTCGGGCATTTTTCAAAAATTTAGTCGTAAAAATAAGACGGAATTTCCGGAATTTTTACGGTTAACCGGAATTCCAGCGGAATGAAAGGAACGAACGGAATCTTTTGATAACTAGCGATTTGAAGCCCCCATATTTGTATCGTTGATCAGCACAGGCGGCGATTCATTATCAAAGCTAAAATAAAAAACTGATTAATAAAAGAGTAGAAATCGCGGTAGTTATTAGCCGGTTTGGGAAGCAGTTATTAGCTCCCGCGACAGACACTCAAACACTTCCCAAAAATTTTCAGAAGGCCTTCTGATTACAAATCGTAGCAACCTCCGAGGAAGGATCTCGTGGGCCTACAAAGTAATTGAATCTAAAAATTTAAAGAAATGTTTATTCCACTTTTTATTGCAATCCTATTAGGATTGGCAACGCCTACAAATACAAATCACAATTGCAACCACGATGGAGGTACTACAGTAACTACCAATGGTGGAATAGATGATCCGGGAACCGATCCAGGTGATGGTGGCGACACCGGCGGAGACAATGGACACTTGCCTCCTCCAAAAATTGGAGATTAAATAAGTAATAAAAGGGCGACAATCAAGTCGCCCTTTTTCTTTTTAAACGATTTAAATCATAATAACTTTGATTAATTTTATAATTTAGAGTAAAAACTGAATAACTTGAAATACTGCTATTTAACGCTCATCTCTATATTATTTCTTTTTTCTTGTTCGCCAAATAAGACAAGAAAAGAAAAGGAAACAATCAATCCTTACTACGATCAGGCATTCGACTTCAGAGAAAAGAAGATTCCTGATAGTGCTTTTCGATATTTCAGCCAGGCAAAAGATCTCTTTTCGCAACAAAAAGATAGTTTAGGGATTGCAAAATGCCTGGTAAATATGGCTTTAATTTCTATCGATAGAGGAGATTATTTTGGTGGTCAGGAATTTTCACTAGATGCTTTACGTTATTTTAAAGCAAATGATAAAAGGCAATTTGCATATTTAGAGTCAAATCTACATGAACTTGCGCTTGCATCCTTTCATCTAAAAAATTATAATCAGGCCATAAAATATTATAACCTTTCTTTAAAATATGCTCCTGATAGTATTTCAACCTTAACAACGAGGAACAATATTGCAAATGCTTACAGAAATAAAAAAGAGTATGCGAAATCATTAACAATTTATCAAGATGTTTTACAGCAAAAAAATATTGGCCCAGAAATTTATGCTATGACATTAACAAACCTGGCATCTGCTAAATGGGAACAAAATGAGAAGTATAAAGCTGTACCAGAATTATTAGAAGCATTACAAATTAGAAAAAGAGAGAATGATACTTGGGGGCAAAACTCTAGTTATTCTCATTTAGCTGATTATTACTTAAAAACACATCCAGATTCTGCTCTTTTTTATGCTATACAGATGTATGATATTGCACAAAAAATCAAAAGTCCCGACAATCAAATAGAAGCCTTACAAAAACTAATTAAATTAAGCCCTCCAAAAGAAACCAAACATTATTTCAGTGTTTACGAAAAATTAAATGATAGCGTCCAAACTGCCCGCAGTGCCGCCAAAAATCAATTTGCCCTTATCCGTTACGAAACCGAAAAAAGCAAGGCCGATAACCTGGTTCTTCAAAAAGATAATGATGGTAAACGATACCAGATCATTATATTGGCTATTGGTATTGTTTTAATATCAGTTACGGGTACCATTCTTTACAAAAAAAGAAAACAACGGATAGAACTCGAAGCTCAAAATTCCATCCGCGATAACAAACTTAAAACCTCTCAAAAAGTGCATGATGTTGTAGCCAATGGCTTGTACCGAATCATGAGCAAACTCGATAATCAGGAAACCTTAAAAAACAATCCCATTATCAATGAAATTGAAGATTTGTATGAGCAATCGCGCGATCTTTCTTACGAAAAGCCAAGGTTGCAAAGCCAGCCTTTTCACGAAAAAATATCAGGCTTATTAAAAACCTTTGCTTCTGATGATACCAAAGTGATCATTGTAGGAAACTCTGCCCAGCTTTGGGAAAAAGTAACCGAACCAGCAAAGCATGAAATAGAACATATCCTGCAGGAGCTGATGGTAAATATGGACAAGCACAGCCAGGCAAGTGATGTAGTAATCAAATTTGAGCAGGCAGAACAGAAAATAAACATTTATTATACCGATAACGGCGTTGGCATATCTGGACAGGTGCAGCCCAATAACGGACTCACAAATACGGGAACCCGTATTGCAACAATTGGTGGTACCATTACCTTTGATACCAATGTAGAAAAGGGGCTTAAAATCCAGATCTCTTTTCCGGTTTCCTAATTGTATAGATATGTTTAAAAGAATACTTATTGCCGAAGATCAAGAAACACAGAATATTTCGCTACAAAAAACATTGGCCGAACTGGGCGCTCCAAAACCCGATTACGTATATTATTGCGATGATGCACTTACCTGGATCAAAAAAGCCATTAAAACAGCGCAGCCTTACGACCTGTTGATCACCGACCTTTATTTCGAAGAAGACCATAACCAGCAAAAAATCGACGGTGGCGCCGAACTCATCAAAGCCGCAAAAGAGATACAGCCCGATTTAAAAACGCTTGTGTTTTCGGGAGAAAACAGACCTGCGGTTATCGATATGTTATTTAAAGAAATGCATATTGATGGTTACGTGCGCAAAGCCCGTCACGATGGCCAGTACCTCAGGTTAGCCATATCGGCCATCCACAACCATAAAAAATACCTTTCGCCCGATTTAAAACAGGCAAGGAAAGAAAACAATTCGCACGATTTTACCGATCTCGATATTGCAATTATCTCCCAGCTGGTTGATGGGACGCCTCAAAAAAACATTCCTTATTATTTACAGGAAAACAATATTAAACCATCCGGATTAAGCAGCATCGAAAAACGCCTTAACCTGATGAAAGAAGTATTGGGTTTCTCCAAAAACGAACAGCTGATCGCTTATTGTAAGGATATTGGGATTATTTAGTATAGCGTTTGGCGGTTTATTAGTCCCAAGTCTTCAACCCGTAATCCTGGATCGATTATAGCGCTCATTCTTCCACGCGTTTGTCTATCCTGAGCGTAACCTGTCCCGAGTATTCGGGAGTCGAAGGATCTTTTGAATAACGATTACAACTAAGCACACTCTTATTTTCAACCATATCAGGGATATAGGATCATTTAAGCATACAAACCTCACCGCTCATCGTCATTTCGAGCGGACACGATAGCTATAGGGTGTAACCTAGTCGAGAACCCGAAGGCTCAGCGAAGCTAAATCTGTCTCGAGATAGATCTCTCCCTGCCCGAAGCAGGCGGGCACTTCACTGCGTTCCGGTCGAGATGACAATCCTTTTATACCGGAATATACCGCTTTAACAACCTCTGTGCTCTCCGTACCTTTTCTCTATGATCTCGGTGGTTAAAAAAGCAATAAGTCCGAAAGTCGGAAGACCGATATCGGAAGTTAAGTTGCAAAATAACGCACCAGTTTAGTATTCTTTGTGTTTTTATCGGTGGTTAAATAAGGCTGGCGTTTTTATCAGTTAACCCCCTGAGCGTAGTCGAAGGGTAACCAATTAACCAGTTAACCAACCCCGATACGGTTTCCCGTAAGGTTCCTCCTTGTGCCCCTCCTATTTTTGGGCAAATAAAAAACAACTATGGGAAAATTTATCATCACCAAAAGAACCAATAACGAATATCAGTTTAACCTTAAAGCGGCAAACGGACAGGTTATCCTCACCAGCGAAGGCTATAATGCAAAAGCATCGTGCAATAAAGGCATCGAATCGGTTAAAAACAACGCCTCAACCGATAGCCGTTACGACCGGAAAGTTGCCAAAAACGGTTCATATTATTTCAACTTAAAAGCGGGGAACGGCGAAATTATCGGAACCAGCCAAATGTATACTACCGAAGATGCACGCAACAGGGGCATCGAATCGGTTAAAGTAAATGCACCAAACGCTGAAGTTATTGATGAAACCCTATAACAGAAAACCATGGATCTTAAACTAAAATTAGAGCAGCTTCATCAACGGGTGGTGGGATTAAAAGACCAGATCAATACCGAAGAAGCCACAAAAAATGCATTTGTAATGCCATTTATCCAAATCCTCGGTTATGATATTTTTAACCCTACCGAGGTGATCCCTGAGCATATCTGCGATATCGGGACCAAAAAAGGCGAAAAAGTGGATTATGTGATCCGCAAAAATGATGAACCTATCCTTATTTTCGAATGTAAACACTGGAAAGAGAATGCCGATGCCCATAATTCGCAGTTGCACCGCTATTATCATGTTTCGAAAGCCAGGTTTGGTGTGTTAACCAATGGAACGGTTTATAATTTCTACACCGACCTTGAAAAACCAAACATTATGGACGAGAAACCTTTTCTCACCATCGATATCGAAGACCTGAAAGATAATGCCATAAAAATCCTCGAAAGTTTTACCAAAAACGAATACAATTTAGAAACTATCCTCGATTCGGCCGAAGGTTTAAAATACATCAAAGCCATCAGGAAAGAGTTTGAAAAAGAAATCGATAACCCTTCCGACGAAATGGTAAAATTATTGGTGAACCGTTTTTTTAATAAACCCTTAACGGCAAACCGGATGATTGCTTTTAAAGAATATACCAAAAAAGCCCTAGCAATTTCCATTAACGAATCCATCAGCGACCGTTTAAAATCTGCCTTGAATATCAACGAAAAAATAGAGAAAAAAGGCGAAGAGAAAGTAATTCCTATTATCGAAGATCCCGATGAATCAAAAATTGTAACCACCGAAGAGGAACTGGAAGCCTTTCAGATTGTGAAAGCCATTTTACGCGAAAAAATTCCATCTGCACGTATTGCCGCCCGCGATACGCAATCTTATTTTGGGGTATTACTCGATGATAATAACCGTAAACCCATCTGCAGGTTCCACTTTAATACGGCTAATAAATACCTCGAAACTTTCCAGAATGGAAAAGATGCCGGTGAGAAAAAACAGTTGTTTAGCCTTGATGAACTTTATGATTACAGGGTTCAATTGCATCAAACTTTAGAAAATTATTAATTATCCGCTCAATACTCAAAAAAAAATGCAGGGATTGCTCCATGATTTGTGTTGGGAGCAGGCAGGGCAATCTCTCATTTTTAAATAATTCTCTCCCGGAGTTTGTCATCCTGAGCGGAGTCGAAGGATCTTTTATGATGCAACATGAAATATACCTTTTGATGTGACCACTGTGCTCTCAGTGCCTCATCTCTGCGCATCTCTGTGGTTTAAAAAAGTGTTAGTCATTCTAAGCGGAGCACAAGGATTCCCCTAAGGTTAGCCGTAAGGAATCCGTTTTTAGCCTGAATACCTTAGCGATATGAAACAGCTCTTTATATTGCTCTTATCCGCATTTGCGTTAAAAACTGCACAGGCGCAGAAAGTTGTAACCTACCAGTTAATGGAACCCGGTTTTAATACCAAGGTAATAAATGGCACCATCAGCGAAGTGTATACCACAAAACGTTACGGAAAAACATTCTGGTGGGTGCGCATTGGCCCTGATACCATCATCCATGTATGGCGCCGGCACCTCGATACCGCTACCATGAAACCCGGTATTACCCGCAAGTTTTACTCCATAAAACGCCTCGATAATAGCTGGTGGAAAAAAGAAAAATCGGAAGACTATATTAAGCCTAAGGAGTAACTAAATAAGAGGAGGCTTTTAAGGCCGTTTAGTCCTTGCTATACCGTCATTTCGACCGCAGTGGAGAATTCTGATAGAAAGAAACTTATAAATTTTGCGTTACGGTTTCCCGTAAGGAAAGCCTCTTTAAGCTACATAGTTTTGGGGTATTAAAATTAAAAAATGTATTCATGTCTAAATAAAATCCCATGCTCACAGAAAATACCCAACTCGATCAGCAAGTGTTGCAAGACAACAAAGAGATTTTTGCCCGGATAGTTAAAGAGCTAGAGGGAGCTGATTTCGAAATTCTAATTGCCAGTGCATGGTTTACTGACGAGGAGTTATTCGATATCGTTAAAAGTAAGGCTGCTCAAAATGTAAAGGTTGAGCTGATCATTGCTGATAATCAAGAGAACCTAAAGTTAGATTTTGATGAACTCGTTTCGTTGGGAGCTTCAGTAACTAAGATAAAAAACGTAGGCTATGGTATCATGAACCAAAAGTTCTGTGTAATTGATAAACGGATCGCGCTACATGGTTCTTATAATTGGTCGGTAAATGCCAGGAAAAACAATCACGAAAGTATAATTGTAACCAATCATGCCGAAACTGTAGCGCATTTAATCGCCAATTTTAACGACATTAATCATAAGGCGGCCCTGCAGCGGGGCGAGGCAGTTGATGTTCCCTCAGTACCTCTAAAAATTGAGGCAAAAATCGAAACCTACACAGCTAAAGAACATGCTATTTCTGAGTTTACCAAGGTGCTCGATTCGATGATTGCTGCTGAGATTGGAAATTTTGATCGATCCATGTTAAGGGGGCAAGGTTATGAGCGTTCCAAATTTAATAATGGCGATCATCAGGTGCTTACTAAATCATTAGATACAGTTTATTCGGTTTTTATAAATGACATAGATGTAGTTGAAGACAAAAAGAAACGTTTAAAAACAAAGATTGATGAGCAGGAAGTGAAGAGCCTTAATGCATTTGAAGAAAATCTTAATTTGCAATTGCAAACTGCTGAGGCAGAAGCAGAAAGTGAAACATTAAATGCCAGGAACCAGCTCATTAACCTCAAAGCAGAGACCGAAAAAAATAAGCAGGAAATTCAGAGCCTTAAAGAAATTAAAATAGGTTTTCATGAAAAGATTACTGCTGAGATAAAGAATAAGATACGTATTGCACAAACAGATTTTGTTAGCCCCAAGTTTAAATGGTATGAATTTATTCCGGTATTGTTCGCAAATATCTGTCTAATCACTTACCTTTTTATCTTCTACTCTTCAGCATGTTATATTTTATTGTTCGCTGTTGAAGACTCGAAGGCAGCTAAGGCTGCGGGGCTCGATGCTATACCGATGGAAATATTTAATCCTAAAGCATTGTCGTTAACCTTATCAAAAGGCGGGGCAGGTATCATTTTTATCTTGCTCTTCGTAAGTATCCCGCTTTTCTGCGCACTCATCAAACTTTTTACAAAGCAAACATGGATTATCATATGCATGTTCCTCGTTGGAATTATATTGGTTGATACAGAAATAGCTTACAAAGTTTCGGCAGCTATTTATCAAATGAAATATGATATAGGAGATGCCACTGAGGCTTGGCGAATATCAATGGCTTTTAAGGATCCTAATTTCTATTTGGTGTTTTTATTAGGTGCCTTCGGTTTGCTGATGCTAAAGTTTGCTTTCGAAAAACTCATGTCAATTTTTGACGAAAGAAATCCTGATGTTGCTACATTAAAAAACAATCTATTGATTAAGCAGATGGACGAGGATTTAAAGTTAGAAGAACAAAAAAGTCTATTGGTTAAAGGTGAAATCTACTTGGTAGAAGGAAAAAACATCGGTTTAGAAGCGCAATACAAGATCATTGAATCCAAGCTCGCATCTATTCCAAGTAAATTAAACTTATTGCGGGAAATTAAAAAAACAGACTTAATTACAGGAAAACAACATATTGTAGATATTGCTACGATATACAAAAGCCATGTTGAAAATGACAATCTTCCAATTTCAATTGATTCGTTAAATGATAGGATCAATATCTTTTTAGAAGGCTGGAATGATTACCTGCACGAAGAATACGCAATCATAAAAGCTACAGAAAAATCGCGTGAGGCATTTGATACTGCTGTAAACTGGCAAAACGAAAAGGTAAAAAGTTCACAAATAGATAAACGGGTGGTAATCTGATGAAAAAGTATTTTTTAATAAGCATTTTGATATGCTCAGCCTGTACCTATGTTACGGCTCAAAAAACAAAAGAGGTTACTGATTATAACATCGTCTTCGCACCCGATTTATCAAATCGGCTGAATCCTAAATTTTATCCGAAAGCAGTAAACGATGTAGATATTGTACAGGGTGTATTGAAGAAAGTCTGGCCTGAAATATTGAAGTTTAAAAGAACAGATGGTCAATTAGACCACTATAGCGTCGATTTTATCAATAAAGGACTGATAGGTTTATATAAAATCAATACGAATTTATTAACGATCGACCTCCAGCAATTTGATAAACAGGTTGATAGAATTAATTATATATTAGAGAGAAATAAAGTTGCCTCTTCACTACCTAAGGACATCAATAGCTTTACTATAGAATACAAGAAGTTTAACGATAAAGCTGCAATCTCCAACAATGGCGCAGATATTTGGACCTATTTTCAATCTGGTATCGATGATCGGATTATTCTGCCAGATGTAGCTGTTGGTAAAATAACACACAAATTTCGCAACATCATGGTATTAATGACTGATGGATATATTGAGGCTGGTATTTATAATAAAGGCTACGACTTAAGTGCAAAAAAGATTGAAGATTTTCGAAATGCCTTTTTGAAATCTAAAGGTGGAGATATGGCTGTATTCCTATCTAAAAACACTAAGTATAAAATTAATCCTGCAAAAAATCCATATTTAAAGAACCTAGAGGTGATCGTGGTCGAAATGTATGACCGATCACTTTCTAAAACTGGGGCGGCCACAAAACATCCAACAGATATGGAAATCATGCGGTTAATCTGGACGGATTGGATGAAAAGCTCAGGTGTAAAAAGATTTGAACTTAAACCTGCAGCAAACAATCAAGCTGAAGCTATAAAATACATTCTAGATTTTATTAAAAAATAAATGTCCCATAAGCATGAAAACACTCTCCTTACTCATTATCGTCTTTTTAACCAACATTACCTGCAGAGAAAGTACAACGGTGTATATTTGCGACAGTCCGAATGCTAAAAAATACCACAATACTTCCAGGTGTAAAGGTTTAAGCAATTGTACATATAAGATTATAAAAGTAGATATCGAAAAGGCCAAAAAAGACGGGAAAACATTATGCGCTTGGGAAAAATAAGTTTATTTGTATTGTTGTTAACGCTCCAGGCCTGCATGATACAGCCTGGCGAAAGCAAAACCCTTAACAACAGTAAACTGTTTTTTGACGCAAAAGTCATCCGCATTCTGGATGGCGATACGATGGAGGTATTATACGAAAACCACCCTGTTAAAATCCGTTTGGCACATATCGATTGCCCCGAGAAACGCGGTAAGCAGCCTTTTGGCACTAAGGCCAAACAGGCATTATCTGATTTATGTTTCGGGAAAATGGTAACCGTACAGGGCCAGAAATACGACCGGTATAAAAGATTGATCGCTGTAATTATTAATGATAAAAAACAGGTGGTTAACCAGGAAATGATTAAACTGGGTATGGCCTGGCATTTTAAAAAATACTCCAGCGATCCACTTTATGCGCAGTTGGAGATAAATGCCAGGAAAAATAAAATAGGTTTATGGCAGGATAGTACTGCGGTAGCTCCATGGGAGTGGCGGGAAAAGAAGCATAACTTGGATAAATAACTACCTGATAATAGCTATAAAAACAAAAATTGTGATTGATAAGATTATTGTATATTGATATCCTAGCTAACGGGGCTTCCCAAAGATTTATTCTATTTTAACAAAACTTAATGTATGACTAGAGAAGAATTGAAGAAAATATACAATCAAAAAAAAGAAAAATTAAATAAGAAAAACTTAAAACTTATTGCTGGATTTAAAAGAATAAGCTTTAATGAGTTTAACCAATGGTTTAATAAAGATCATTTCAATCTAGGTTGTCATTATTGTGGCACCACTAATGAACAAAGCTTAAGATTTTACAACATGCAAAGATCAGGGATCAGACCTGATGCAACACGAGGTGGAAAAAGAGGCAAACGCCTTGAATTGGATAGAAAGGATCCATTTAAGCATTATGATGATCTTGATAATATTGTATGGTGCTGTTACTGGTGCAATAATGCTAAATCGAATTTCTTTACTTATGAAGAATTTAAACCAATCGCTTTGGCTATTGGCAAAACACTTAATGAAATTTAATCTTGGTTGAAAATTGCAATGCATATATCACAAAACTAAATTTACTATGCCATCATTTGAAAAAGTTTTAGTCGTAGCCATATCTACCCGTGCGCTTTTCGATTTGGAAGAAGAGAATAGGATTTATCATGAGCAGGGTGCCGATGCTTATAGAGCATATCAAAGAGAACATGAAGAAGATATTTTAAAAAAAGGAACTGCATTTTATTTAGTAGAGGCCCTACTGGGTCTTAATAAACTCTCAGAAGAACGGTTAGTTGAGGTAATTATAATGTCCAAGAATAGCCCAGAAACTGGAATTAGAGTGCTTAATTCTATAGATCATTATAATCTTGATATAACGCGGTCTGCTTTTACAGGCAGTGAACCCTTATCAATTTACATGAAACCCTTTACTGTAGATTTATTCCTTTCGCGAGATGAAGAGGATGTACAGAAAACTATTGATTCTAGGGTTGCGGCAGCAGCTTTGATTTATGATCCACCAAAAGATTATGTTGCTGATAACGATAGCGTAAGAATTGCTTTTGATGCAGATGCTGTTTTGTTTTCAGAAGAATCGGAATATATATATAAGACACAAGGCATGGCAGCTTTCCATGATAATGAGAAAACCAAAGTGCAAGAACCCTTAAAGGATGGTCCCTATGCTAAAGTGCTCAGGATGCTTTCTGAAATTCAAAGGAAAATCCAAGAAAAGCATAAGGCATCCCCATTAAGAATTGCCATTCTAACAGCTAGGAACAGCCCGTCACATAAACGAGTCCTCAATACATTAAGATATTGGAACGTTCAAGTAGATGAAGCGTTTTTTCTTGGAGGAATAAAAAAAGATGAAATACTGAAAGCATTCAAAGCACATATTTTTTTTGACGATCAAGAAGCACATTTAGAGAAAGCTGCATTAGTGGTTCCATCAGGTAAAGTTCCCTATAGCACAAATTCAGCATTAAGAAATCTTGATGTTGAAACCTTATCAATACTTAAGCATACATTTAGAATACCTGAACAAAATAATGTTATTACTACTTCAGATATTTCAAAGGGCATATTAAGAATTACTGCTGGAATAGATTTTATGTTGCCAAATGAGGCTGAACAGATTACTTTAGTTTTTGACAATAAAGACTATATATGTAAATACACCAAAAGGATTGGCAGATCAGATCTCTTAAACGTAGGCAAGAGGTTTGTTATTCATTCTAATTTGTCTACTGGCGATGTGTTAGCATTTACAGTTTTAAGCCCAGGAAAGTATTCGGTAGATAAAATATAAATCATGCGCGATGAGGAGTGCACTTTAGTTTAGATAAGGAATTACAGTACTCTGTGATGTTCCAGTTTTACGGATTTTTTTATTTATGCTAAGCACAAAGTTTTCAACAACTAAGCTGGTTATCAATGAATAATGCGTTTCGCTTGAATGCTTTAGCCTAAATAGTTTGCAAATGTGTAAAGTTTTGCGTGTTTGCATGCAAAACTTTGTCGATTTTTGTACTACTTTAAATAGTACAAATGTACTAATCTAGATAGTGTTTTAGCTATAGGCGAGATACATCTTTAGGGTTCAATTATTGATTTCGAATGAAAATAAGTTTTAGTGGCCACGAAACCTTTGTTTGCCGCCAGTTTTGGCTAAAGAAGGGATATGAACATATATTAGCAAATAGATCATTTACAGATGATGATGCTGTTGTGCATTTAGGTGTAGGCAAAAACATGACTACCGCTATTAAATTTTGGCTGCGTGGTTTTAATATTGTTGACGAAAATGGCGAGATTACAGCGTTTGGTAACTACCTTCTTGGAGGCTGCGATCCCTACCTTGAAGATACAGCAAGCTTATGGCTATTACATTATGAGGCAATTAAAAGTGAGAGACTATTCATTTTCAATACTTTTTTCAATCAATTCTTGAAAGAAAAAAATGAATTTACCAAGCCACAGCTGATCACTTATTTAAAACGTAAAACAGAAGAAAACGGGATCAAGCACTTTAGTGATAAGACTTATGATGCAGATACTAACGTTTTTTTAAGAACATATAATAGATCGAATGATGGCAAAGAAGATGTTGAGGAAGAAACGGCAAACCTATTGGTTGAGCTAAATCTAATACGTCCATTTAGTAGAACGGATTTAGATGGGAAGACTTCTGTACAATGGTTTAGGGTAATGCGCGAAAGTAGAGATGACTTACCACATGAAATTCTAGCCTATTCAATATTAGATTCTTACGATAGCAAAGCAAAATCAATATCATTTAAAGATTTATTAGAAGGAGTAAACTCTCCTGGTAATACGTTCTGCTTGACAGAAAAAGGTCTTGAAGAAAAGTTAATCGAATTGGCGAATATTTGGCCGAACGAGTTTAATTATAATGAAACAGCAGGCAACAGGGTGCTACAAATTAAGAAAGAAATGAATAAATGGGAGGTTTTAGATCAATATTATGGTTAAGCATTTTTCTCCTTCGCAAAACATACTGCTGAACAACTTTGATGTTACAGAGTATATTATCACGCCAAATACCCAAGAAGTATTTGAGTCGCTTGTCAATAACTATGCAGCAGGTATTCGTTCTATTAACCTAATCGGTGCTTATGGTACAGGTAAATCAACCTTTTTAAATGCCTTAAACTATCACTTAAACGAAGAAAAAGTTTTTATTGACAATAAAGAATGGAAGAAATATAAACACTTCGATCTATTAAAACTAGTTGGTAATTACGATTCAATTATCGAAAATGTAGCCCGTTTAATTGGCTCATCAAGCAATAAGCCAACGGTATTAGTTAACGAATTAGAAGCGCTGATTAAAACTACTAATGCGCAAGGCCGTGGTTTAATTCTTGTTATAGATGAATTTGGTAAATTTTTAGAATACGCCTCTGTAAATGGGGCAGAAAAAGAGCTCTATTTCCTGCAACAAATTGCCGAATTAATCAATAGTACGGAATACGAGGCTGCATTTATTACTACGCTACACCAAGATTTTTCTGCATATGCAACAAACTTAAATGCCACTCAACGCAATGAGTGGTTTAAGGTTAAAGGACGTTTTAAAGAGCTGACCTTTAATGAGCCGGTGGAACAATTGCTATTGCTAGCGAGTAAAAAAATAGCCGCAAAGCCTAATAAAATACAAACTGAAAATATTGGCAATCTAATCGAGATTATAGCCAAAGCAAAAGCATTCTCGCTAAAAGATTATTTTGATCAAAAAATTGCCAAAAATATTTACCCCTTAGATCTATTATCGGGTAGCGTCTTGGCATTGGCGCTACAGCAGTATGGCCAAAACGAACGCTCCTTGTTTAGCTTTTTAAACACTGATAGTTTTTATGGCTTAGGCGAGTTTAATGAGGATAGACAAAATTTCTATGCAATTGCAAATGTTTATGACTACCTGAATTATAATCTTTATTCTTATCTTAATTCAAAAGCAAATATACACTACAGTAAATGGGCTGAGATAAAAAATGCTTTAGAAAGAGTTGAAGGTGAGATAGAGGAGAAAGATCATACACTCTATCAAACGCTCATCAAAACTATTGGCTTATTAAATATCTTTAGTCATGCTGGGGCAAAGTTAGATCAAGAATTTTTGATTGCTTACATCGAGCTAACGGGCAAAATAACGGGGGTAGCAGAAGCACTACTACACCTACAGCGTAAAAACCTTTTGGCTTATAACAAATATTCTAACCGCTACTTCTATTCAGAAACCACAATTGTTAATATAGATGATGCTATACAAGAAGCTGGGTTAGAAATTAGTAGAGCCAATAATATAGTAAGTTTCTTAAATGGTTATTTACCGCTTGCACCAGTAGCAGCAAAAAGAGCTTATTACGATAAAGGCACACCAAGAACATTTGAATATAAGATTTCAGATGCACCTTACACAGCTTCAGTACCAAAAGGACAGATAGATGGTTTTATTAATTTAATTTTCAATGAGAACATCAAGGAAATTGAAATTGTAAAAGCCTCAGCAGAAAATAATCAGGCAATACTATATGCTCATTTCTTGAGAGTTGCCGATATCCAACATGCCATCGAAGAAATTGAGAAAGCTAAAATCGCCAAGGCTAAATATCCCAACGATAAGATCATTCAAAGGGAGCTTAGTGCTATAGAGGAAATCCAAAAAAGCCTATTAAACTATTATCTATATGAAGGTTTTTATGATGCTACATCTGTGAAATGGTATTATAAAGGGGAATCTAAGCATTTTCATAGCAGTAAAGAGTTTAATGCCTTTCTTTCGGTAATATCTGATGAAGTTTACCCACTTACACCAAAATTTATTAGTGAATTGGCGAATAGAAGCAAGCTTTCTGGAACAATTGCTTCCTCTAGGAGATCTTTGATTGATGCGATATTGGCCAATGAAAGTGAAGAAGGCTTAGGTATTGAAGGTTTTCCGCCGCAAAAAAGTATCTACCTCTCATTACTAAAACAAACAGGCATACATCAAGAGACTCAAAATGGTTGGGTATTAAATGAAATTACAGATCCTGCATTAGATCAAAACGGTTTTATCCCACTATTTGAAGTATCTAATGGCTTTGTAAGTAGCACCAAGGGCGCAAAAAGAAGCATCGCCGATTTTTATGATCAATTGGAGCAGGCGCCCTATAAGCTTAAAAAAGGTTTTCTAGATTTCTGGATTCCTATTTACCTAATCATGAAAACGGATGATTTTGCCTTGTATGGAACCAATGGCTTTGTCCCTGAAATTGATTCAGAGGTTTTGGAGCTACTGATCAAAAACCCTCATCAATATACTGTTAAGGCTTATGATACGGATGGCATAAAAGTGCGTTTATTTAACCAATACCGCGACTTGTTGGCGCTAAGTGAAGAGCAAAAAACTTCTAACGAGGCTTTTATTAAAACTATAATACCCTTCTTTAAATTTTACAAAGATTTAAAACCATATGTAAAGCAAACCAAGAACCTGAGCAAAAAAACCATAGGTATTAGACGGGCATTAACTGAGGCTACTGACCCCGAAAAATTGTTTTTTGAAGATTTTCCGAGTGCGCTTAATTACGACTTGGTACAATTAAACAATAATCCAGAGTTGTTAACCAATTATAGTGCCGAGCTAAAAGAATCGATTAGGGAATTGAGGAATGCCTACGATGTACTATTGCAAAAGTTCGAAAGCATTATTAATGGCCTTTGGAATAAAGATTATGATTTTGTGGCCTATACAGAACAATTAAGAACACGTTATCAGCGTTCTTTAAAGCAATATTTGCTATTGCCTTATCAAAAAACATTTTACGATCGTATATGTTCGCCATTAGATGATCGTGCAGCTTGGTTATCTTCGGTAGCCCAGGCAACCGTGGGGAAAACACTCGATCAAATTAGCGATAAAGAGGTAGATCAATTGCAGGAGCGTTTCCTTATGCTTATCCATGAGCTGGACAATTTGAATGACATGGCTTTGCAAAAAGTAGATCTTGATCAAGAGGAGGTTTTTAAGTTCGAATTAACAACGCCAGGCAGTAGTTATAGCCATAAAATTATCCGCATGCCTAAAACACAAGATGCCCAGTTCAAACATTTGGAAAGTGGATTGTCAGATTTAATGGAGAAAGCGAATAAAAGTACAAAAATTGCTATCTTGGCTAAACTTCTCAAACAAGTATTAGATGACGAAGGAAAATAATAGTGTAAGGCATGTATTAGGTATTTCGGGGGGCAAAGACAGTGCTGCCCTAGCTATTTACATGAAAGAACTTTATCCGCACATGGATATAGAATTTTATACTTGCGATACAGGTAAAGAACTAGAGGAAACCTACCAGTTGATCCGGAATCTCGAATCTAAATTAGGGGTAAGCATCCATAAACTTTATGCTAAAGAAGGCGACAAGGGTAATCCTTTCGATTTCTATCATAATCTTTATGGCGGCTATTTACCATCCTCCAATGCACGTTGGTGTACGCAAAAATTAAAGATCGAACCTTTCGAAAATTATATTGGTACTACACCGGTGATTTCTTACGTGGGTATTCGTGGTGATGAAGATCGTGAAGGTTACATTTCCACTAAACCACATGTACAGTCTATTTTTCCTTTTAGAGAAAATATATGGAGTGAAGAGGTAATTGGGAAAGTGTTAAGAAACGATAATCAACAAAAACTACTTATACTCTATAAAGAATTTTTAAGCCACAACTTATACCAGCGAGCTGCTGATATAATTAAAACTCCATTATCCCTATCATATAGCCAAAATCAAAAATTAAAAGCTTTAATGGGCTTAGGTATTAAGGAATTCAATCATGTTGCTTTTCAATCTTTAAAGGATAGCCAACTACCCATTGCATTAGTTGATGACTTCCCTTTATTGGATAACGAATCTATTCTGATCCGTGATGATATTTTTAGAATACTACGAGAAAGTGGTGTTGGCGTGCCGGCCTATTACGAAGAAATTCCTTATGAAGTTAATGGGCAGGTGGGTAAGTACAACCGTAGCCGTTCGGGCTGCTTCTTTTGCTTTTTCCAACGTAAAATAGAATGGGTTTGGTTGTATGAACAAAATCCAGCCAAATTCTTTTTAGCTGTAGAATATGAAAAGGATGGTTATACCTGGATGCAGGATGAACGCTTAGAAGAGCTTATAGATCCTAAACGGATTAAACAAATTAAAGAAGAATTTTTAACCAAACAACAAAACGCTGCTCAAAATTATCGCTCTAACAAACTTATTGATATTTTGGAAGCAGAAGAAGATGGGTGTTTAGCCTGTTTTATTTAAGATCCATATGAAATACAAAATTGAAGTATGGCCAATTATGAAATTGGTCTCATTGTACAATGAACAAAAGTTACAACTTAATCCTCCATATCAGAGGAATGCTATTTGGACTATTCAATCTCAAAAACTTTTAATTGATACAATTAAAAAAGGACTACCACTTCCTACATTTTTTTTGCAAGAAACGAATAATGGGTATGATATGGTTGATGGTCAACAGCGAACTCGCGCTATGATCTCATACACTCACCAAGATGGATTTCCTGACTCCAATGAAATTAAATATATTGAAAGAGAATTTGATAATTATAATATCGCAGTAGTCATCTTAAACCGTGACCTTGGCCTTAATGATGTAAGAGAATTTTATGTTCGTGTTAATCGTGCGGGGATCAAATTGGAAAGACCAGAGTTAAATAAGGCTGAACGTTTTAATACAGAATTTCTAAAAGTTACAACAGCCCTTTCTGAAATGGTTGAATTCCGTGAACTTAAGCTATTTAGATCGGCTGACATTAGAAGAATGTTTGATAGAGATTTTGTTGAAGAGCTCGCTGCACTAATATTGGAGGGACCGCAAGACAAGAAAAAAACCGTTGATCAATTGTATAAAAATGATATTAAACCTGACCAATCAAATAAAATACAAATTGTATTTCGAGAAACGTTAAATAGGATTTCTGTTTTAAATCAGAATATACTCCTGTCTGAAACAAGATTTACTCAAAAAAATGATTTTTATACTTTATTTAATCTTTTACTTATGATTGAACAGGTAAACAATGATGATTTAGTTAAGTTATATGAAGTCCTTGTATTTATTTCAAAAGGTATAAGTCCATCAAACCAAGAGTCTATTACTTTAAAAGAATATGCTTCAAATTGTGTAACTCAGTCGAATTCAAAAAAAGCAAGGATCAAAAGATTGGAGATTCTTACTGACATACTTTTAAATAAAGAAAAGACCATGAATGCTGCACAGGCAGATGTTGCTGCATACTATCATCTTTCCAAAACATTAAAAAAGATAAATGTTTTTTACACTTTAGATGTTGTAGGTTAGATAATGAAAATAGTGCAAAATAATATAGTATGTTCGATATCATCAGAAGATTATATTGAATATAGTGGCAAATATTATTCAGTTTTGCCATTGACTTCGAGCGAAGATCTAGAAGGAGGAAAAGGAGGGAATTCTAATGTTTTTAAGTTAATTGATCCTGATTATGAGGAAGATTATTCAATTATTAAGTTTTGCAAATATCATCTAGATTCAGAGGATGAAGTAGAGCAAACAAGAATTTCGAGATTTAAAAATGAAATCCGAGCACTACGTAAAGCTAAGGATAAAGGAAGTGAAGGAGTGATCGAATTACAATTCCACAGTATGGCAACTATTGAAGGAAAGGATTTTTTATATTATGTCATGGAAAAGGGGCAGACAGACCTGCTAGATTATATACAGACACAAGATATTACGGACCAACAAAAATTTGTCCTTTGCCTTGAAATTCTAAATGGGATTTATGAACTTCATAATATAGGAATTTATCATAGGGATATTAAACCGGATAATATTTTTTTAATAGATAATAGACCAAAAATAGGTGATTTAGGACTTTCTGAACATCGTGATGAAGATCAAAGTCTGGACATATTAAGAGAAAAAATTGGGCCTTCAGGATGGTTATCTCCTGAGGCAGTAAACAAAATGCTTTGTGAAGACACTAAATTTGAAGCTGTCCATTGTTGTACAATAAAAGATTATTCAGACATATTTCAGCTTGGTAAGGTTATCTGGTATATATTTGAAGGTACAGCTCCAGTTGGGCAACTTCACTATGAGTATTTTGCACAAGGGAATAGAACTGTATTCGACCTTATAATTTCAATGCTATTGTATAAAAAAATAGATAGACCACCTATGAAAAATATTATTGATACGTTTAATAATCAAGCTACTGCTTTCTTAAGTTAAAAAGTAACAGACGAAACGAAAACAATTAAATAGAACTCATTATAATGTAATCTAATCATAAAATAATCTCTTGGAAAGAGACTATCTTAGTTCTGTTTCCAAGAGATTAAGAAAGATGTTGGTAGATAAAAATCGTTGAGATTAAAATGATTTAGTATAAAAGAAAAAGTTGACATAAACTACTAAATTAGAACCATCGTGCAACTATGAAAAATCTTTATTATTCTGAAATCATTTGTAATAAATCATTAGTTCCAAAATTTAAAATAAATTCAGAATAATAGCTTGAAAATAAATCTCGTAAATAAACCTGTAAGTCAACTTCTTCTTCTTTAGAGTCTAGACCTTGGTAAATAGTATACTTTCTATTTTTTGTAATCGTATACAAAAATAGTGTATGGAAATATACAGATGAGATATACTTACGCTCGGAGATTTCTAGTTGTGATTGATCCTTGTATTTTGATTTAAAATTTTTTAGAACATGGCTATCCATATTGATGATGATCTTTTCAAGATTATCCCCACTAACCTGCGGAGCCATAACCGTATCATAATCCATTTCAGCATCTATTCCTTCACTAATTTGGTCCCAGGTTAAAAAGCCTTCTTTAGGTTCCTTATATACCAATACAAAGGGTGGTAACCCTAAATTATCAATGTCTTCTTTCTCCTCTTTCTTTATTGCTTCTTTTTTTTCTTCTGGTTCAGTAATCTTAACCCAAAATAATTCTTCAAAATCCTCACCTGCCCCTGTGAGAGTAGCTTTCATTTCTATCTCATCACCAACCCTGGTTTCATGTTTCGTCTTTAGATTTAGTCGTATGGTTCCATCGTGAGGGCTCGAAGTGGTAATATTAAAAACTTCTTCTACCGTTTCAGATTTTCCAACACTTGTTCCTCCCTCGGCATCATTTTGTTTAGGCTGGTAGGAAACTAAACCAATCGAAAAGATTCCCGGCTCCTCAACCCTATCAAAATAGTGATTTTCTACATCTGTGTTAAAATGAATAGTTTTTTCCTGGCCCCTAGGTAAGTTGATGCAAGATTTTCCATCTTTTAATTGTGATTTAACATGTAAAAACGAAGGAAATCGTTGTGGCTTAAACGGTTCCTGTTCTTTTTTTACCTGTTTCTTCTCATTGTCCTTTTTGTTTAATTTATTGTCTTTTTGCTCTAATTTAAAAGTTTGGTTCAAAAGTTTCATTAAGGAACTATCCATCGGTAGATTTTTGGAAAAAGATTTAAGCATTTCTTGCGTATCTTTGGAATCCACAGAAATACTGTCTTTTCTTCGTCTCTCAATTTCTGCCAATCGGCCTTTACTCGTCCCCAATTTAGAAGTTAAAAATTTTCGAAGCTTCGACGTATGATCGCCCTCTTTAAGTCTATCTCTTGAAGCCATGAATAAATCTTTACGGAAATTATAGTTCATCGCCGTACAGTCAACATGTATTAAAAGATGGTATTTTAACAGGTTAAATTTTAATGACCTAGTTATAAACTCCGAGCTAAAATTTCCATGTACTTGTCCATTCATCGAAAATAGAACAGACATATTGTTTTTAAAAAACTCTCTTTGGATAGACTCTTTAGTCTCTTTTATATTTTTATCATCAATACGCGAATTGAATACGTAACAGGTTACCTTGAATTTTCCGATTTCATCTTCTGCGTATTCTTCGGAGAAATAATCTTCTAAGTATTTATTCTCTTCACCTTCTAGTCGCCTTTTTAAACCGAAAAGGTCACGTTCAAGATTTCTATCATCGGGATATCTATCTTTTCGATCTACAGTTAAAATTGGAAGGGCGGGCTCAAATAAAAATTCATTAATACTCTGGTTTAAATCTCGGGAAATAACTGATCGGCTACCGGAGGGTAGGTCGTATGAGTAAAGCTTTATTATTGTGCCTGTCTCAAATAAGGTATCATGCAATTTAAGATCTATTTTATCAATCTTAAAAGATGGTATTTTGCCATCTATCTTCAGAAATTCGTACCACGTATTTTTCTTTTTTACCTGCTCTTCAACACTTAATGGATGTTGTCTCACCAAGGTAAAACCAAATTCACCTTTTTTATCATATTTTCGTGAAGCAATTAACTGATAGCCATTTTTTCCACAAAAAATAATTGCTCCACTACCTCCCATATTATACTTGCCCTGTACAAAATGGATTTCATTTTTATTGCCACTGAGTAGAGAAAGAAAGGATTTTTCAAAATCAACTGGATGCTGTCCCTCTCCATTGTCATAAATAGTAAGTGATGGATTTAACTTAGGTCCATCAGCAAGGATCTGTATGTTTTTTGCTTGATTTTTTCTATGACTATTTAAATCCCAGTTTTTATGTTCTGGAAAAAATAATGCTCTTGCGTTATCCATTGTTTTCGGTGCATTATCTGATTTTGGATCAATACCAGCTTCATAACATTTTTTCATTAGAGTTGCATCAATAGAATTGGTTATTTTTTCTATTAAAGCAGCAATTGGTGATGCTTGTTGGTTTTCTATAACTCCATAGTTATTTTCATTTCCACCTAATGGATGCCAGTTATATTGCTGAAAAATTTTAGTGTCATTATTTATAACATTTTCTATTTCTCCTTCCGTGTGACAATTGAATAGTTTGAAGAATAAATCTTGTTCTGAATTTTTCATTATGAGTCGTTAATTATTTAAATAATAGCGTTAATATAAGTATACCAAAAGACTACAGGTTTTAAGTCTAATTAATCGTAAAAAATCAAATGTCATCACCTACCTCAAATAAAGGTCCTTCTCTTAATTTAAATGGTTTTTTAATTAATTGTTGTATTTTTTTTCTAATAAAATCGTTATTTATCAATTCATCGTACCACAGGTTGTGTATCATACAATATTCAGTAAAATATGCATGCTCATTGTCTTCCCAAGGACCTCCGTAACTGCTTATCCAATTATAAAATAGCATAATTTGTTCATAATTTGAGAGTTGTGCTCTTAAAATTTTTAGGTAGCGCATTCTATCGTTATATGATGTTACGATTTTGCTCTCTGCAACAAATTTTACCATCATATATAAATGTCGAAAATAGTGGCCAAGCATTGATGAGTGCCCTTTGTAAGCTTTAATGCTGAAATTTAAATCAGAACCAGGCATTTCAAAATAATCTATTCCTGTTGGATAACGATCCACAAATACGTTATTGACCCAACTTAATGTATCTTTCGTTAAATTATAGTGTTTACTACTATCATATCCCCAAAAGAAAATTTTATAACACTCTTCAAACTGTTTTTGACTTAGTTCTATTCCAATATAGGGCTTTTGGGCATCTGCTGGTAACAAATCAATAGCAGCCCTTTCGATTAAGGACTCTAATTCCAATTGCATTTGCTGAAATACTTGACGTTTTGTAATTAAAAAACCGTCCCAAGAATTACCAATATACTCTTTTCCAGGAAGCTCCATTTCATTTACATTTTCTTTGTGTAAACGTAGCATTTCATAGAACTGTGATTCAAATTGTTGCTGATTTAATTGGTATTGAAATTGCTCATTACTATCTTTTTGCCCTTTCTCAAACAACCGAATTTGTAACTTATTTGCTCTATATTGCATAAAAAAAGCTAATCCAGTAACAATAACCCCTGCTAAAGCAATAAAAGGGTTCATTAATCCACCAACAGTATCTCCAATTGAGCCAGTTTCTGGTGTAAAAGGAAGCTGTATTGATATCTTTTTTCCTGTAAATAAAAATGGGGCATAAAAGGAGAATCCAATACTGGCTACAGAAAAAAATAAAAGAAGAATTGATAACCAGCCTAAATTTGTAAGCTTTTTCTCTTCAGTTTTTATTTTTGGCTCATAAGTAACCCAAAGTATGGCGATTATTGCAACACAATAGGTAGAATATAATAAGAGTGTGATCATGAGAGTGTTTTAAAAGTATGATTTTGAGTATTGGAAATAATTAAGTTAGTTTCACCCATCGGGTATAGGTGTTCTTTAATAATTCTACCCATATCTTTGAACACCTCATTTTTATAAACCTCATGAATTAAAACAATAACCTAAGAGGCATAGATTAACGTGAGGATAGGGAACAAATTTCTGAAGTGAATGATTAGTTGGTGCCAATTTTATAGTATGAATGACCTAATTTAATATCATATCTCCAAAGTAAATATCTTTTCCCAAAGAAGCAATACGGGTTACCGTAAATACACTTAAATGTGTAAAGATTTGTATCACTCTAATTATATAATATAAGGCTTAATAATACTATATTTGCTTAAACCCCAAAGAGATGGAAAAACTAACCCTGGTTAATTTTTCGTCCCTATTTTCTAATTTCCTGCATACCCCGCATAAATTAAACGTTTATGCCCCTAATAGCTACCCATGCAAGGTGGCCGGTATTCGTTTTACCCTTGGTTTAATTAGTTTAAGCAGGGGTTATCCATAACAGATCATCGCAAAAAAATCATCCCGAAAGCATTTAACATTATACAACAGGCCAGATTATTTTGGCGCGTAAAAAATAAATATCATGAAAAACCCAAAGTTTCAGGTTTTCAGGAGTGAGAAAAATTCCGAATATTATTATCGGTTAAGGGCCGCCAATGGCGAAATTATTTTAAGTGGCGAAGGTTATACCACCAAGCAGAACTGTTTAAACGGTATCAGTAGCGTTAAAGTGAATGCACTGCACGATAAACATTTTATCCGTAAAGATGCGGTTGGCAATTATACCTTTAATTTAAAAGCCGCCAATGGCGAAATAATAGGCCGGAGCGAAAATTACACCACTGCAGCGAACCGCGAAAATGGTATTGATGCCATTAAACGCATTGCACCCGATGCCTTAATTGAAGACATTACTTAAAAAATAACCCGGTGGTTTAACAAAGTTGGTTTTGTTAAACCACTAAAAAAGGGAGTGGTTTTAGTGCCTGTTTTTTTATACCCAATATCAAAATGCTGTTATTGTAGAAAAGGCATTTTACTTTAGTTTTTATACGGCATAATTTCCGAAACTTTAAGCCGTTATAAGAGGAACAGGCCGTTAATTTTTACTGCCGATTAAATTTATACCGATGGAAGAACTAACCGAAGTTATTTTTTCATCCCTATTGTTGAAATGTCCGTCCTTCCCGCATAAATTAACCATTTATGCACCTAACAGTTGCCCATGTAGGGTGGCCTGCATCTGTTTTAACCTGGGTTTAATCGGCCTAAGCAGGGGTTACCCATAGGCCAGCGCAACTTACCTATTGACCACCACACACAAATTAACCGATTTATTGCGATGATTGTTAAACACCGGTCTTTGTACACGCACTCAAATCCTTTGTAAATTAAACGTCCCGATGGGGTTTCTTTTGTTCAAAGCAATCATTTTAACACTCAGTAGCAGGGCAATGGCAATGTTTTTCTGAATCCGGATGGTATTTAAGCCAGTTTACCGGTTTTGCAGATTGGATTGCTGTTTTAAAACCCTATACCATGAAAGACTATGAAGCGCTTGTACAGATTCTGTACAATATTTACCTCGTACTGAATAAAGAAAACCAACCTTTTACTTTTATCGATCTTTTTGGTAGCCCCAACGAGCAGCTCACCCGCCAGCAGGTAAAAGATTACCTTAAAATAAGCGAAAGTACTTATAAACGTAAAGTAAAAGATGGAACTTTAAGGCCTATAAAACTACCGGGTGGCGACCGTTTTTACCTTAAAGACCTGTTGGCCGCCTACCTCGAAAGTCAAAGAAAAGGGCGCATTTAGTTACCCATCCTGTACCAGTTCTTTACCGGTTGCAGGTACCAGGTTAACCCCATGTTTACCTATTCTCTACCATTTGTTTACCTATTCTGTACCTTTTGTTTACCCCGGCGTTACCTTTTGTTTACCTAAAAGGTAAAGCCGGGGTGTTTTTATGCCGGCCATTTAGCGATGCGCTACACTGGCGGCTCCCTCGCAGGCAACTACCTGGTTATAATAACTCCCGTTTTTAAAAGTTTTATAGGTCCATTTTGGTTCAATTGGCTATATAATCGGCTCAATTTGGTCCATTACAGTCCAAAATAATACATCCTGAAAGCCTGTAACTAAGTTTGGGTATGGATTTAAAGCCCCGGATAAAAGGGGACATCCTGAAACAAACATCTTTCACTTAAAAAAACTGATCATGGCAACGTATTCAAAAGGCGCTAATGGCGCATTCTCAGGTAAAGTAGGCAGTATTGTTGGGAGCAACTGGCGTGGGGTAGATTACCTCAAAAGCCTGCCCAAAAAAAGCAGTAAACAGAGTTCCGATCTGCAGTTGGCACAAAGGAGCAAATTTGCACTGGCCCCAACTTACCTCAGCCCTATTAAAGACATTTTAAATATAGGTTTCAAAGATAAGCAGCTTAACAAAACCACGGGTTACAATGCTGCGGTAAAGATCTTTTTAAACCAGGCCATAGGTGGGGAATATCCGGATTTTGTGATCGATTTTTCGCAGATCGTACTCAGTAAAGGTTCGCTATCCGTTTTCCATGGTTTAAGTGCTGTTTTAAAGGGAAGCGATATTGTACTCAGCTGGCAGGGCATCTCTAACCGTTACAATGCTTTCGATGATGATATGCTGGTGGTGGTACTGTTTAACGACACGAAAAAAATGTACCTCGTGTACGAAGAAGCGCAACGGGCCGCTTTAACCTACACAGCAATTGTAAGAAATACTTTTGCTGGCGATGTGCTTTATGCCTGGGCCTTTGCCGTTAAGCGCGAAAATAGCGCGGTGGCCAACAGCCAATACCTCGGCAGTTTTACCATGCCGCAGGCTTAAGCATCAGCCCCGCCCTAAGCGGTTATTGCACTGGTTAGAGCGGGGTTTGTTAAATTGTTTGAGCTACACTTTCCTCAATGCGGTTTTTAATAGCGAAAGGAGAAAAAAGATAAAAAATACGATGATTACCGGTGCAAAAACTTCTAACCAGCCTATGCGTCCGAAAATGATTTTGATGATAAAGAGGATGCCGCTAAAAAGCATTCCTAGTAGGATTAAGATTTCTTTAAAACCTCTTTGTTTTGTTTTTTTGGTTCTTCTTTTTGCCACAGGATTTTTTTAAATAGTTAACTTATAAATCTGATTCCTAAGATTCATATCACACAAATGCTTTTTCCGCTCCTATGCCGCG
>NZ_DJDT01000349.1 GCF_002432345.1 Pedobacter sp. UBA5917 | reverse complement strand
TTAACTGGTTAATTGTTTAAATCGGTTAATTGCCAAGCGCTACACGCCAAACCTAAAGCTAGTTAATTGCTCTTATTGCTAAATCGATAGCTTCACAAGAAAACCGTCATCTCGAGCGGAGTGCAACAGAGCCGAGAGATCTACTTCGAGATAGATCTCTCCCCGCCTGTACAGGCAGGCATTCCATTAAGTTCCAGTCGAGATGAGGCTATTTTACAGATTGTATCGAAATGACTAATCATATCGACTGATTGACTAAGGACTAAAGACTCTAGACTAAGGACTAATTTGTACCTTTTTCGTTTCCGTGACACTAATTAAAAGCTTTTTAAGCATATTTGATGTGCAAAACAAATACTATGTTTAAAAGATTAACTGCAATATTTATATTATGCTTTCCTGCAATATTTTGCGCTGCCCAACAGGTACGTCCGGCAAAATCTTCAGAGATTTATAGAGAACTCAAAACCTTAAAACACCTGCCAAAGGTTTTATATTTAGCGGCCCATCCCGATGATGAAAATACAGGTTTATTATCATGGCTGATCAACGATCAAAATGTAGAAACAGCTTATTTATCGCTTACCAGGGGTGATGGCGGCCAAAACCTTTTGGGTACCGAGCAAGGCGCTGCTTTAGGCCTGATCAGAACGCACGAACTTTTAGAAGCCCGTAGGTTGGATGGTGCGCAACAGTTTTTTACCAGAGCTATCGATTTTGGTTTCTCCAAAAATACCAACGATACTTTTAAGCAATGGGATGCCGATAGCATTACGGCTGATGTGGTTTGGGTAATCAGAAAGTTCAGACCGGATGTAATTATCTGTCGTTTTCCACCAACCGCTGCTGCAGGCCACGGTCAGCATGCTGCTTCTGCTGTGGTTGCGGAGAAAGCTTTTAAAGCTGCGGCCGATAAAAATATGTTCCCTAACCAACTCAAATATGTTTCGGTTTGGCAGCCAAAAAGACTTTTATGGAATACTTTTAGGTTTGGTTCGGTAAATACCACTGCCGAAAACCAGTTGAAAGTTACCGTTGGTCAATACGATGCACAATTGGGTATGGGTTATGGTGAGCTGGCCGGTTTAAGCCGGAGCCTGCATAAAAGCCAGGGTGCCGGAACACAATCAGTTGCTGGTGTACGCTCCGAATATTTCAGTCATGTTTTGGGCGATCCTGCCAAAAGAACGCTTTACGATGGTTTAAGCCTCAATTGGTCTGATAAAGGCATTGCAGATATCGACGAACTGATCGATATTATCTTGTTGTCATTCAATTACAATCAGCCCGATAAAAGCCTGCACGGGTTATTGATGTTAAGAAAAAAAATAGCCGAATTACAGGATGCAGGTCTTCGTAAAGATAAACTCGCAGCCATCGATCAGATTATTTTAAGCTGTGCCGGTTTTATGGGCGAAGTGGTAACCAATCAGCCCGAGGCTATCGCAGGTAATGGATATAATTTCCGTTTAAATTTAATTTCGAGATCAGCCACCCCGGTAACTGTCGAAAATGTAAACTGGTTAAATCAGACTGATAACCTCAACAGGAACTTATCAAACGATTCGTTGATTACCATCGAACGTAAAATCCAGATCCCTGCCGATGCTGCACTTACTGAACCTTATTGGCTGGCCAAACCTGCAAAAGATGCAGCAACTTTCAGTGTGGCCAATGATACTTTAATCGGTCTGCCAGAAATGCAATCGCCACTTAATGTGCTGTTATCTTTAAAGATTGAAGGCGAGAAATTTGCAGTGAACTTACCTTTATCCTATAAAAAATTAGATCCTGTTAAAGGTGATGTGGTAGAAGCGCTCAGGATTATCCCACCACTTGATTTAAGTTTTGCTGAGCCTGTTTACTTCGCCAAAGAAAAAGAGGGGCTAAGTGTTACACTTCGTTTAAAAGCAAATAAGAATATCAATTATGGCAAAGTGAGTTTTAAAATCGGCAACCAGGTGATAAAGACTTTCCAGGGAATTAATCTTGCCGAAAATACCATTACCACTAAAGATTTTCTGATCCCGGTTGAAGATCTGGCCAAAGTAAAGGCAAGTCAGAATAAACTCGAAGCCGTTTTCTCGTCAGAGGCGAACGAATTTTCGAAAGGACAGGTATTGATCCAATATCCACATTTACCAACTTTGCAATATTTTGTTCCGGCTACTACCTGGCTGATCAAAGGCGATGTAAAAGTATTGGCCAAAAAAATCGGCTATATTGAAGGTGCAGGCGATTTAATTCCAGAGTTTTTAAGGCAGGCAGGCTTGCAGGTAGATGTATTAACCGAAGCCGATATCCTGAATGCCACAAAACTGGCCAGTTATGATGCCGTGGTAACAGGCGTGAGGGTGATTAATACCGAAAAACGTATTAAAAATTGGCAAACCGCTTTACGTGCTTATGTAGAAAACGGTGGAACCATTGTAATGCAGTACAATACCACGCAGGATATGGCTTTACAGGATTTCGGGATTTATCCGTTCACCATTGGAGGCAAACGCGTAACCGAAGAAAATGCAGAAGTTAAATTTTTAAACCCTACACATAAACTGTTAAATTATCCGAATAAAATTACCGCCGACGATTTTAAAGGATGGGTTCAGGAACGTGGTGCTTATTTTCCTGATAAATGGGATGCTAAATATGAGCCACTTTTCGAAATGCACGATACCGATGAAGAACCGCTTCAGGGATCAACGCTTTATGCAAAATATGGTAAGGGCAATTTCATTTACACGCCTTTGGCCTTTTTCAGGCAGTTACCTGCCGGTAACGTTGGTGCGGCAAGGTTGTTTTTTAACTTTTTGTCGGCTGGGAAGTAATGAAAAATCAGTTTAAAAAATGGAATACCTGGTATATATTACTCGCACTTGCGTTATTGTTCCAGATTGTGTTCTATTACCTTTTTACTAAATTCTGGGCATGAGTAGTATCGATTGGGCAGTATTGATATTTACTTTGCTTGCGGTAGTTACCTACGGCGTTTTTATCGGCCGTGGGCAAAAAAGTAATGCTTCATACCTAAAGGCTGATAATAAAATGCCCTGGTACATTGTGCTGTTGGGTATTATGGCTACACAGGCAAGCGCCATTACATTTCTATCAGCCCCTGGGCAGGCCTATACCGATGGAATGCGCTTTGTGCAGTACTATTTCGGCTTGCCATTGGCGATGATTGTAATCTGTATTACCTTTATTCCGATTTTTCAGCGCCTGAACGTTTATACCGCTTACGAATACCTGGAGAATCGTTTTGATAAAAAAACAAGGGTTTTAACGTCGCTGCTTTTTCTTTTTTCACGGGGTTTATCAACAGGGATCAGTATTTATGCGCCGAGTATTATCCTCTCGAGTGTTTTAAACTGGAACATTTATTTAACCAATATATTAACAGGTGGAATACTATTAATTTACACTTATGTTGGCGGCGCGAAAGCCATTGCACACACACAGAAACTGCAATTTTTGATCATATTGGGTACTATGGCCTTTGCCGGATACCTTTTGGTGCAGAATATGCCCAATGGGATCGGTTTTAAAGATGCCCTTTACCTTGCAGGAAAATCCGGGAAGTTGAATGTAATTACCACCGAATTCGACTGGAAAGATAAATACAACATCTGGAGCGGATTAATTGGAGGCTTTTTTCTAGCCCTTTCCTATTTTGGAACAGACCAAAGCCAGGTGGGAAGATATATTACCGCAAAAGATAATACCAATGCAAAAATGGGATTGTTGCTTAACGGATTGGTTAAAATCCCGATGCAGTTTGCCATTCTGTTGATCGGGGCCTTATTATTTGCGTTCTTTTCTTTAAAACCTGCGCCTATATATTTCAACGAGCGTTCTTACCAATACTTAAAAGAAACACAACCTCAGCAGGCTGCAGCTTTCGAAAAGGAGCATAACGCATTAGAGCAGAAATTCAGCCAGCAATCAAAGCATATTCTTGAAGAAAAGGATAAACAGTCGTCTTCCTTAAATACTTCTATTGAAAATTTTAGGGTAACCCAAAAGCAGGTTAAAGAATTACATGGCAGGGTAGAAGAGGCCATCAATAAATCGAACTACAATGCCGAAAAAACAGATACCAATTATATCTTTTTATACTTTGTAAAAAATACCCTCCCGGTAGGAATGATCGGATTGCTTTTTGCGGTGATCTTTTTGGCCAGCTGGGGATCAATTTCGGCGGCACTTAACTCTTTGGCTGCATGCTCATTAAAAGATGTGCACCTCATTTTTGGTAAAAAAGAAGTAGACGACGAAACCGAATTGAAATATAGTCGCCTGCATACACTGGCCTGGGGCATTTTTTCTATCGCCGTTGCCATGTTTGCCACGCAAATGGGATCGCTGATTGAAGCCGTAAATGTTCTGGGCTCACTTTTTTACGGACCGATACTGGGTATTTTCCTGGTGGCATTTTATTTTAAAAAGATAAACGGACCGTTGGTATTTATCGCGGCAATCTTATCAGAAATAGCCGTAATTGCGGTGTACGAATTTGATATCGTTTCTTTCCTTTGGTTAAACGTAATCGGTGCCTTTGCTGTAATTTTATTTTCGGTATTGGGCTTATTGTTTTATAACCCTAAAACAGAAGTTGCCAAGTAGCTTCAATTTTTACTTCAGGAAGATATTTGAAACTAAGTTGCATCAACAAAATTCGATACCTTTATTTTAACCAATTAAAATAAAATTACGCGAAATATGAACGAAGCCTGGGTTGACCGATGGAATGACCGGTACAGTACCGACGAGTTTGCTTATGGCGAACAACCGAACAACTATTTAAAAGAACAGTTAGAGCAGCTCAATCCCGGTAAAATACTTTTCCCTGCAGAAGGTGAAGGCCGTAATGCTGTTTTTGCTGCCCGGTTAGGTTGGGAAGTTTCAGCTTTTGATATCAGCATTGAAGGTAAAAATAAGGCGCTTCAACTGGCTGCAAATAATCAGGTAAGTATCGATTATCAGGTAGGCGAATTACAGGAACTGAATTACAACGAAGAACAGTTTGATGCCATAGCACTCATTTATGCACACTTTCCGGCGGCAATCAAATCATCATACCATAAAACCATCAGCCGTTATTTAAAGAAAGGTGGTGTAATTATTTTTGAAGCTTTTAGTAAAAATCACCTCGTTTATCTGGCCAAAAATGAAAAAGTTGGTGGGCCTAAAGAGCCGGGCATGCTGTTTTCTATTGAAGAAATAAAAGCTGATTTCCCTAATTATGAAATCATCACTTTAGCAGAAAAAGAGATCGAACTCAACGAAGGTTTGTTCCACAACGGGCTGGGTTCGGTAATCAGGTTTGTAGGGAAGAAAAAATAGAAAATGACCTGCAAAATAATAAAACCATTCCAGCGTTTTTAGACACTGGGATTATAGTTTTATTCAACCGAAAGCCATAAATTCGTAAAATCAAAAAAACAACAAAAACAGATAAATATAAAATTCTATGAAAACGATGATTAAATCAATCGCGTTGCTATTTACAGCAATTACCGTTTCTGTAAGTGCAATGGCTCAAGATGCTCAGCCTAAACCAAGTCCTGCGGCTACTGCGACAGGGAAAGTGAAAAACGCGACCATCACTATTAATTACAGCAGCCCTGCAGTAAAAGGACGCAAAATCTGGGGAGGCCTTGAGGCTTTCGATAAAGTATGGCGTGCCGGTGCAAACGAAGCTACAACTTTCGAAACCGATAAAGATATCGTGGTAGAAGGCAAACCTTTGGCAGCTGGAAAATACAGTTTCTTCTTAATTCCTAAAGAAAGTGGAACCTGGACAGCAATTTTCAACAAAGAACCTAAGCAATGGGGTGCCTACAAATACGAAGAAGCAAAAGATGCTTTACGTGTAGAAGTTAAAACCAAAGCATTAAAAGCTACACAAGAGCGTTTGGTTTATAAAATTACCAAAAGTGGTTTCTCTTTGGATTGGGATAAAATCTCTGTTCCGGTTAGCATTAAATAATAAGGGAATAAATTTATTTAAAGCCGTTCCGATGTAAAATCGGAGCGGCTTTTTTTATTGATTGTTAGTCGAGATTTGCAATCCCGTCTCAAGAACTCAGGATTCGTAATCCTGCTAAAAGGTAAAACCTGATCATAAATTTAGGATACTAATATGGACTGGATTACAAATCCGGTCCAGCAATGGGTCGAGAAATCTATCTAGATAAATCTCTCCCAAATATCGTCACCCTGAACTCGTTTCAGGGTCTTTCATGCTAGATAGACCCTGAAATAAATTCAGGGTGACGGGCAATAAAAAACTTCCTTTTTGTAAATAACCTAACATATAATACCTAGTTCACATTAAAACATTATTTTAGGCCCAATTACAAACAAGCACCCCATAATGAAGTTTTCCATTAAATTACTGGCCTTACTGCCATTTATTTCGTTAAACGTTTTAGCACAACAAAAAACACAGAATTTTTCGATCAAAACCGCAAAACCTGTAGATCAGGTTAATGTTTTTTTAGGCTCTTCTGCCGATCACGGACAGATGTCGCCGGCAGCTTCAGCGCCCTTTAGTATGTTGAGCATTGGCCCGCAAACCTATCCAAAAACACATACCGGTTACGAATACCTGGCGAAGAAATTTGAGGGTTTTACCCACAACCGCTTCGAGGGCGTAGGTTGTCAGGGATCGGGCGGGAATATTTTTATCAAACCTTTTTTAGGTACCGATCCGGCACAGTGCGAACTGATTAAAGCTTCTGAAAAGGCAGCACCTGGTTATTACGAAGTTGGGTTCGAAAATAAAATTAAAGCCAGCTTTACCGTTTTAGGAAGGGCCGGGAAACATGCCTACCAGTTTCCGAAAGGGGCCAAAGGTTTTTATCTCGATTTGGCTTATGCCTTTAATGGTGCCTTTGTAGCCGAATCGCATGATGTTAACGGAAATGCAGTAAGTGGCTGGATCACTTCAAAAACAACCTGTGGTGCTGGTAAATATAAAATATTCTACTACCTCGAAATCGCTGATAATGTATCATGGAAAGTAATCGACGATCATAAATTAATCGGAGCTTTAAAAGGAGAGGTAACTTCAACCGGGATCAATATTGCGCTTTCTTCGGTAAGTGTAGAAGCTGCCAAAGCTTCGCTCAATAAAAATCCGTTCAACATTGTAAAAGAGCAGAGTAAAACCGAGTGGAATACCAATCTTTCTAAAATTGCAGTAAATGGCGATCTGGAAAGTGCAAAACTTTTTTACTCACTCTTGTACCGTACCATGCAGTCGCCTTACGTGATTTCTGAAACAGATGGTGCTTACCGCAATACCAAAGGAGAGCTCCAAAAAGATAAGGAAATCCGATACAATGGCTGGGCAATATGGGATAACTACCGTACACAATTGCCGTTGCTCTCACTTATTGAGCAGGACCGGTATGCCGGAATGGTAACTTCAATCGCCGATCTCTATAATTCTGGCAAAAAAGATTATGCCACACAAAACGAGCCTTCGAACACCGTGCGATCAGAACACGCCATCGTGGTATTGCTAGATGCTTACCGTAAAGGTTATGCTGTCGACTTCAATAAAATTGCCGATTCGTTGGTGAAAGAGGTGAACGGTCTTGATTATAAATCACCAGATAAAGCATTGGAGTCAAGTTATGATAACTGGGCGCTGTCTGAAATTTTTAAGATTTTAAATAATAAGGAGAAATCTGATTTTTATCTGGATAAGGCCTTAGAATACAAAAAATACTGGAATAAGGATTTTAAGGATCTGACCAAAAATGATGTAGACCGCATGCAGGCCCGTGGGTTATACCAGGGAACCATTTGGCAGTACAGGTGGTTTGTACCTTACGATTTTAAAGGATTGATCGAACTGGATGGTGGGGAAGAATCCTATCTCTCCAAACTGGATGAGTTTTTTGACCGCGATCTGTATAACCATGCCAACGAACCCGATCTGCAGGTGCCGTTGATGTACAATGTAACCAAGTCGGGTTATAAATCGCAGTATTGGATGCATCAATTGGCCGCTGATACAGTAATTCAGAACTATTTTAACGATAACAGTCGCGGAATTGGCAGTTATATCGGTAAAATTTATAGAAATCAGCCACATGCCTATCTTCGTACTATGGATGACGATGCCGGTGCGATGAGTGCCTGGTATGTATTTGCAGCAAGTGGATTTTCGCCTGCCTGTGTGGGCTGGCCCGTTTATTATCTTAACGTACCTTTGTTCCCGTCGTTAAGTTATAATTTGCCCAAAGGAAAAACCTTTACCATCGAGACCGAGAATTTCAGTCTTAAAAACAAATACATCAAAGCTGTTTTTCTTAACGGAAAACCTTTTAAGAAAAATTATATTACGCAGGAGGAAATCAATGCCGGAGGTGTGCTGAAAATCGTTGCTTCGGCAGTTCCGGTCAAAATTTCGGATACCGAGAACTGGATTTCGACCCTTGATAAATAATTTTATAAAAATTAACACCAAATGACAAACTTATTTTTAAAAATCATGTTACTCTAGTATAAATTCAAGATCATGGCACCTTTAAAATTAAGCGAAGAACAAAATGCAACACTAGGCAACAAAAGTACCTTAGAACAAGTTAACGAACAACCTTTAGAACTTCATCCAGAAGCCTATAAGGTAAAAGGGCCATCACCAGATAAAATGAAGACGGTTTCGTCGTCATTAAGGAACTATGCCCACGGTTTGTACGGATTATTGTAATAAACGCCTCCAAAAAAATCTTTTCATACCAGATTATATAAAAGCAGTTAAGCGTAAAGCTTAGCTGCTTTTTTTTCGAGTCTTCTTGTCCCCCTTTTAAGCTATCGTATGGGACACAATTCCAATGATATTTTTATCCGCTCCTATGCCGCGGGGGCATGGTACTTTGGAGCGCCAAAGTACCCAAAGCGCTT
>NZ_DJDT01000218.1 GCF_002432345.1 Pedobacter sp. UBA5917 | reverse complement strand
TCTGTAAACATTCTGCAATGATAGGGAAGAAGTTAGGTGCAACAGCCAGGTAGAAAATTACCTGTGTACCGGCACCAAATTCTTTTTGATATTTTTCGACAGCAGCTTTAAGGTTTTCGAAAGTTTTTGGCTGCGCAAAATCGGTAGGACAGTAATGCATTGTGCTTGCGAAATTGTCCCATTTTTCTTTTTTTACTTTTCCGCTGCGCGAAAACTGGTTTACAGCATCTTCTAAAGCTGCTTTGTAGCTATCGTCGGTAAATTCGGTTCTACCTGTACCAATAACTGCAAACTTATTTGGCATGTAACCCTCTATAAATAAGTTATATAGGGCAGGTGCTAATTTTCTTTTGTTCAAATCACCTGTTCCACCAAATATTACAAAAATGGTAGGGTTTAATGCGGTTTTGCTTTTCATTTTATCTTGTTGTTCGTGAATCAAATAGGTTATGATAATTTATTCCAGTCGGCATGGAAAACACCTTCTTTATCAATACGCTCAAAAGTATGCGCACCGAAGAAATCCCTTTGTGCCTGGATCAGGTTGGAAGGCATACGGCCGGTGGTAATGGTATCGAAATAGGTTAGGGTAGAAGCAAAAGCCGGGATACCTAAGCCCGAAGCGATAGATGCACCGATGGTTTTGCGTGTGCCGGCCAAAGTGCTCTTAATGATGTTCTGGATACCAGCATCGCCAAATAAGTGCTCTAAAGCGTTGTTTTTATCGTAGGCCTGATAAATATCTTCAAGGAATTTGGCCCTGATGATACAGCCACCACGCCAGATTTTGGCAATTTCCTGCAATTGCAGGTCGTATTTATATTCTTTCGAAGCCTGTACCAATAGGTGCATGCCCTGCGCATAAGCACTGATCATCGAGAAGTAGAATGCATCTTCCAGTTCTTCGATAGTTACATTAATTTTGGTGTCTTTTTTACCGAAAGCTTCTTCCAAAGAAACCCTTAAGGCTTTGAATTTGGATAAATCGCGGTTAGAAACGGCTTCGTTAATGGTTGGGATAGGCAATTGAAGTTCCATCGAAACCTCTGATGTCCATTTTCCGGTACCTTTTGAGCGGGCTTCGTCTTTAATCTGATCTAAAAGATCGTTCTGTGTTTCGGTATCTTTAAATAAGAAGATTTCTGCAGTAATTTCCAATAAGAAAGATTGCAATCTGCCTTCGTTCCATTTTTTGAATACTTTATAAATCTCATCGTTCGAGTAGCCCAGACCATTTTTAAGGATGCCATAAACCTCGGCAATCAGTTCCATAATGGCATATTCGATACCATTGTGTACCATTTTAACAAAGTGACCAGAAGCGCCCGGGCCGATGTAAGTTACACATGGATCGGTACCAACTTTTGCAGCAACGGCGTCGAATACGTCTTTTACTACATTATAGGCTTGTTTATCGCCACCCGGCATCATACTTGGACCGAAACGTGCACCTTCTTCTCCACCAGAAATGCCCATTCCGAAGAAATGCAGGCCATCTTTTTCCAGTTCATCCACGCGGCGGTTGGTATCGGTAAAGTGTGAGTTACCGCTATCGATAATGATATCACCTTTGCTTAAAAGCGGTTTTAATTCTGCAATAACACTATCTACAATTGGTCCGGCAGGTACCAGCAAAATCAGTGTGCGCGGTGTTTGTAAACTTGCAATAAAGCTTTCAATATCATCAAACCCCTCTAAATTATGCTTTTTGCCTTCTTCTTCAAGCTTCGAGATCATCTTACGGTCCTTATCGTAACCGGTTACAGAGAAACCTTTATCAGCCATATTCAATAACAGGTTGCGGCCCATAGTGCCCAAACCGATCATTCCCAATTTATATTTTTTCGAATCGTTATTTGCCATTTTTTATTTTTTAGAATGCACCCAAAATTAGGGTTTACAAATTAATATTGCTGCTATTGTTGTTAAAAGATTGTAATAAAAGGTCAAATTATTTTTGAGGTTCAACCGTAAAGATATTGTACTTATCGGCCAGTTTCCAAAGTTTGGCACCACCTTTAATTCCATCCCTGTTGGTTACGATTTTGATGTTGCTCTCGAGTTTAAAATCGATCTGTTTCGAATTTCCGCCACCTATATATAAGGTATCGTAATTGAAAACCGTTTTATAGATTTCGATTACTTTTTTTAGTCTCTTGTTCCAGCGCTCAGTGCCAATTTTTTCGAAAGCCTTATTGCCGATATAATCGTCGTAATCTTCTTCCTTATTGATCGGAAAATGTGCCAGCTCCAGGTGAGGGAGGAGCTCGCCATCAAATAACAAGGCTGTACCGAAACCTGTGCCTACGGTAAAAACAATTTCGAAGCCTTTGCCCTCAACCACGCCTAAACCCTGCTGATCGGCATCGTTTACCAAACGCACTGGTTTACCCAGCTCATTTGCCACACGCTGGGCAAGATCTACATCGGCCCATTTGTTTTTGGCCAGGTTAGGGGCTGTTTTTACAATACCATTTTTTACGTAACCGGGAAATCCGATCGATACACGGTTATAACTATCAGGAAAAGGCTTAATCAGATCAACAATACCCGTAACAATATCTTTTGGAGTAGCCTCTGCCGGGGTTTTACTTTTTAAATATTCGGTAAGCATGTTTCCGCTTTCATCCAAAAGAACGGTTTTTATACTGGTACCGCCAATATCGATCGATAATATGTTGTTGTTTTCAGCTTTTTTCTTTGTAGCCATGATTCTGTATTTATAAATCCGAAGTTCTACAAATAAATTAAAACCACAAACATAAAATCGTTACGGAAGTAATTTATGTGTAATAAAATTATCTACATTGTCTATGTATTTAATAGAATATAATTATGTTTGTTTCGTTAACATAAAAAAGACCACGATTGTTATGACGGTAAATTACCTAGCATTTGCTATACCAGCATTTTTTATTTTTGTATATATAGAGTTTAAAATCGCTCAGCAACAGAAAAAAGCGAGAATTTTTAAATACGAAAGCACGGTTGCAAATTTTAGTGTAGGCATTGCCGAAAGGTTATTGAATCTGTTTATTGCAGCCAGTTTTTACCAGGTTTATAAATGGGTATATACAAACTATGCCATTTTTGATATTTCTACAAAATGGTACGTATGGATTTTGTTGTTGCTTGCTACCGATTTTGTTTGGTACTGGTACCATAGGTTAGGGCACGAGATTAATTTTTTATGGGCAGCACATATTGTGCACCACCAGAGCGAAGAGTTTAACCTATCGGCTGCCGCCAGGATTACCACCATCCAGGCTATTTTCCGTAATGTTTTCTGGTGTGCACTGCCCCTGGTAGGTTTTCACCCCAGCATGATTATTACCATTCTTTTGGCCCACGGTGCCTATTCGTTTTTTACGCACACACAATTGGTAGGCAAGCTGGGCTGGCTCGAAAATATATTGATTACGCCTTCGCTGCATGGGGTCCATCATGCATCAGACGAGAAATACCTCGATAAAAACTATGGCGACGTATTTGTTTTTTGGGACAAACTGTTCGGTACTTTCCAAAAAGAGGAAGAAGCCCCAAAATATGGTTTAACGCATCCTATTAAAAGTTATAGTTTTTTGTGGCAGCATTTTCATTATTACCTGGAGATAGCTGAGGCTTACAGGCGTGCGGACGGTTTTAAAGCTAAATGGAATGCCGTTTTTGGGAGTCCGGCTTTAATGGACCAGAATATCAGGCCTATTTTGGAAGAACGTTATTATCAGAATAAAATACAGCACGAGGCCAGGCCCAAACCCAGGTTTAAAATTTACTTAAATATCCAGCTGATAATGGTGGTAGCCATGCTTACCGGTACGACCATGTTTTATGGATCATTAACTTTGGTACATAAAATTGCCATTGCGATTTTTATTTTGGTTACACTGATCAATGTCGGTGCATTGCTGGAGCAACGGAAGTGGATTTATTACCTCGAATGTTTCAGATTGATCCTCGTTTTCGGTTATTTTTTCTATACTTTCAATATCATAGAACTTTTAATATTCCCGGTTGTAGGATTGATTATTCTCGAACGTAATTTTTCTTTGAACAGCTTGTATAAGAAGCACGTGCTCAACATAAATCCATCACAATTAATACATAGGTAACTTAAAGGCAAAGTTTACTTAATATTACCGTAACCTTGTCAGGCTACTTTTGCTGGCAAGATGAAGGATGTATATTTAAGCAAAAGTGATGAAGATTTAATGTCTTTATTGGTAAATCAGGACAACCTTGCACTAGAAACCCTTTTTAACAGGTATTATCCTGCCTTATGCAAATTTACCTCTATTTACATTAAGGATTACAATAAGGCCGAAGAGCTAATTGCCGATCTTTTTATGAAGCTTTGGGATAAAAAGAACGAGCTTCAGATCAAATCGGTAAAAAAATACCTGTTTACGGCAGCTAAAAATTTAGCCTTTAATGAAATCCAGCGCGTAAAACTCCATATTTTAAGTATAAACGACCGGGAGGATACGCTCGATTATCCCGATACCTATTTAAATCCCCACGAACAGCTAACGAGCAGAGAATCCTATTCTGAAATTATCGGTCTGATTAATTTGCTGCCCGAAAGACAACGGGAGGTTTTGCTGATGAGCCGTATTGATTTGCTTGAAAAAAACATCATTGCCGATTTATTGGGTATCTCGGTAAGAACCGTAGAAACCTTACTTTATCAGGCGGTAAAAAATTTCAGGTCGTTAACCACCGATAGATCGGCTATTTGATTCAATTCCCTCTCTTACCTGCAAAGCGCTCATGATTGAACCTCATCGTCCTAAAAAGATCATTCGTAATATTACTTGTATTAGTTTTTGGAAAGGTAGGTTCGGTTTTTAATGGGGGATTTCAGTCCCGCTTTTTGGTACGAGTTCCGATGAAAAATCGGAAGCTCTTCCCTACAATCGGGTTTATTTAACTGGGGATGGTGTTCGGCAAATAAACCCATTTTTCGAAGGCAGATCAGGATGGATTGGTTTTGTAACAGGACTTTGTACCTAAACCCGATTGAAGTGGTCCCGACGTTAAGTCGGGATAAAGCGGAAAGCGGGACTAAAGTATCTATGAAACACTGGCCTTTCATTTCCAAATCAAAAAAATCATATTTTCCTTGATGAAATAATCCTTTAACGTTTAGATAAAAAGTAATTCTTTACACTTAACGATTTGTTAACAATAACTTGATGTTTTCCGCTACGTATGCGCTCCGTTTAATCTGTCTTACATCCAGAACAGCATTATTAGATGGACGAACGTTACTACAGATTAATAGAAGATTACAGCAAGAAAACCATTAGCAGTGAAGATTTAACTGATTTATTGATGTGGGTTGGAAGCAGCCAACAGAATCAGCAGATTTTCAGGGAGACCTTACAGGCTTTCGAGGCCGCAGATTATTACCTCAACAAACCTGCAAACCAGGCCAAAAGCTGGTTGGCAATCCAACAGCATATCGATACAACTGCTGCTCAATCACCGGTTGTACGTAAGATCAGTTACCGCAGGTATTTTACAGTCGCTGCTGCGATAGTGGTTATCGCTTTATTGCCACTGTTGTATTTTAATCCATTTAATAAGAAAAAGACTGAAGTTGTTGCCTATAACGAAATTTATAATCCCCGTGGACAAAAAAGGTTGGTTACCATGCCTGATGGTTCGAACATTTATTTAAATGGCGACAGTAAAATCCGTTACGCTTTAAATTTTAATACCGGTAAACGGATCGTTTATTTAGAGGGCGAAGCTTTTTTTGATGTGCAGCACCGTATTAAACAGCCTTTTGTGGTTTACACAGGGAAAGTAAGTACCACTGTTCTGGGTACTTCATTTAATGTGAATGCCTATCCATCACTAAAAAATATTACCGTTACCGTTCAAACCGGAAAAGTTGGTGTACTATTCAAAAATAAAGGTAAAAACGGTCCTGTTCAATTCCTATTGCCAAATGAGCAGCTTACCATCGATAAAAATAATGGTCGATTGACTAGAACAAGGGTAAATGCAACCGATTTTAACAGTTGGAGGGAGTATAAGCTTTTTTTCTATGATAAGCCCTTAAATGAAATCGCCGATATCATTTCGCGCGAGTACGACCTTGATATAGAAATCAAAAAAGAAACCTTAAAGCGCGTAAAACTTACCGCAAAATTTGATAAATGTTCGGTACAGCAGATTATGGATGTAATTGCAAAGCTGTCTGATTCAAAATATACAATCTATGAAAACAAAGTAATTATTTATTAACGATAAACTGTAAAAATAGATATGATATAAAATTACCAGAACCGAAAAATGGCTCGAAATGCTGGACACATTTCAAGCCCTGATAAACTGTATACTCATTTGACAAAGTAAAACTTAGTAAAGATATGAAAATTAATACCCGGTGGATGAAAAATCTCCATCAGTATACCTCAAAAATTATGGTTGTTATGGCCATAATGATGTTGAACCTGCTCTCTTTCTCTCTATATACCCATGCACAAAGCGATAAGAAAATCTTATTCGAAGCGGATGGCATGACCCTAAAAAAAGCTTTCGAAACTTTAGAAAAGCTTAGTGGCAATCACATTGCCTACAATAATTCGCAACTTGATGATCAGAAAAGGGTATATGTTTCGCGTGGACAGCGATCGGTATACGAAATACTTGATCTGCTTTTAAAAGGAATGCCTTTTACCTATAAATCGAGTGCAGCCGGTAATATTCTGATTACGGCAAAAATTACATCTACCGGGAGGCTTGTTGGTAAGGTTGTTGACGAAAACAATGAACCTATCCCAGCGGCAACCATTAAAATTGCTGAGCTTAATGCTGTTGGACAGACCAATAACAATGGGGAATATAGTTTTAATATTGCTCAGGGCATTTACACAGTTGAAGCAAGATTTATTTCTTACGAAATCGCCAAAAGACAACAGGTGAAGGTTAGTGTTGGCGGAACCACCAGCGTTAATTTTAAACTGGTACCGGCTGATAATTCGCTTAACGAGGTGGTGGTAACCGCTTTGGGTATTAAAAGACAGGAAAAAGCCTTAGGTTATGCGGTAACCAAAATTGATAGCAACCAGTTAACCGATGCGGTTTCTACAAACTGGACCGATGCACTTTCGGGCAAGGTGGCAGGTTTAAACCTGATCAGATCGAACAGTGGGCCGGCGGGTTCAAATAAAATTATTTTAAGGGGCGAAAATAACCTTACAGGTGATAATGAAGCTTTGATCGTATTGGATGGAGTAGTAATCAACAATAGCGGTGGTAGACGTACTGCCAACAGTTCGGACGGTGTTTATGGTACCGGAAGTGATAACATGCCAGCCGATTACGGAAGTTCTATCAACGACATCAATCCAGAGGATATTGAAAGTGTAACGGTATTAAAAGGACCAGGAGCAGCAGCTTTATACGGGCAGCGCGGTGCAAACGGAGCCATTATCATTACCACAAAATCGGGTAATTCGAAACATAAAAAAGTAAACATCAAATTCACATCTAACGGATCGTTCGAAGAAGTGAACCGTTGGCCAGATATGCAATATGAATATGGTCAGGGTTTGGATGGCGCATCATACTATTCTTACGGGGCAAGTGCGGATGGCGCCAGTACCAGCGGAACGAGTTCGGCTTACGGACCGCGTTTTGATGGCCAGCTGTTTTTTCAGTACGATCCGGTTACACAAACGGGCGGTAAAACCCGCACGCCCTGGGTGCCTTATAAAAACCAGATCAGAGACTTCTTTAGCACGGGCGAAAATTTAACCAACTCCTTGAGTTTGGATGGACGGTACAAAAATACAACGGCACGTTTTTCGGTTACCAACCAAAACAATACGTGGATTGTACCTAATACAGGGATAGAGCGTACTACACTTACCTTATCAACCAATACCGACGTTACTTCTAAGTTAAAAATTGCCACAAAAATCAATTATGGCAACAGGTTTAGCGATAACCTGCCAGGCGCGGGTTATGGTAACCAATCGTTAATGTACTGGTTTATTTTCTGGCAGCCAAACGCCAGTTTAGATTGGATCAAAAATTACTGGGCCAACGGACAGGAGAATAAAGTAATCAAATATCCGTTTAGTTCGTTCCCTGAGAACCCTTATGCGGTAGTTAACGAATTTATCAATAGAACCGGACGTAACAACGTAACAGCAAATATTCAGGCCAGTTATCAGTTTACTAAAGAATTGAGTCTATTGTTAAGATCGAGTATCGATTATTCAAACGAGCGCCGTGCACAGGATCGTCCGTACGATTCGGGCAGCCGTTTACCGAAAGGTTCAACGCGCCAGCAACATATCAATTCGCAGGAAACCAACATCGATTTCTTATTAAGATATGATAAAAAAATCAGTAAAGATTTTAGCATCAATGCTACTCTGGGTGGAAGTGAGTTGAGGAACAAATACAACAAATCGGATTTACGTGCCGATGGTTTAACCGTTCCCGATATCTACGATTTAACCAATAATCTTTATCCATTAATTTCTATCCCTGATACCAGCAGATACCGGATCAATAGTTTTTACGGTGTTTTATCTACGAATTACAAAAACTATCTGTATGTGGAGCTTACCGGACGTAAAGATTGGAGCAGTGTATTGGCCACAGCAACGAGAACAGATAACGTAGGGTTTTTCTATCCTGCAATCAGTACAAGTTTTGTACTTTCTGAATTTTTCAAGTTGCCAAAAGTAATCAGCTTTGCCAAGTTAAGGGCTTCTGTTTCTCAGGTAGGTAGCGGTGGTACAACACCTTACCGTACAGCTTATACTTATTCTTTAGCCTCTAACGGTACTTATCCGGATAGTTCGCTTGTAAACCCGACGATATTACCGAACGAAAATTTAAAACCGTTAAAAACCACTACTTACGAGGTAGGTACCGAGGTAAGTTTATTTAAAGGCAGATTGGGATTTGATGTTGCGGTTTATGCCGGAAATACCAAAAACCAGATTTTAACGAGGATTGTTGACCGCTCGACAGGATATAACCAGGCATTGATCAATGCAGGGCAGGTAAATAATACGGGTGTTGAGGTAGCCTTAAACGGAACACCAATTGTTACAAAAGGAGGTTTTAAGTGGACAATGAACGCCACTTTTGCTTCAAACTCAAATGTAATCAAAGCTTTAACCGATAGTTCGATCATTCTCCGTACAGGTCCTGTAGCGGGCGGACAGATTGTAGCTAAAGTTGGCGGAAGCATGGGCGATTTATACGGTAGGGGTTATGTACGCGATCCGCAGGGCAATGTGGTTTATGATGCCACAACCGGTTTTGCCAAAATTACCAACGATGTGGTTTACCTGGGTAACACCATGCCTAAATATAAATTCAGTATTGGAAGTACTTTTGCTTACAAAAACATCAGCTTAAGCGTACTGTTTGATGCGCAGGTTGGTGCGGTTGCACACTCTTTGTTAAACTACAAAATGGTTGAGCAGGGTAAATTAACCAGTACGTTGCCAGGTAGGTATAACGGTATAGTTGGCGAAGGTGTGGTGCAGTTGGCCGATGGCTCTTACGTAAAAAATACAACAGTAGCTTACGATATCGACGAATATTACCGCTCGCATGCAGGTGCAGATAATGCAGAAGGCAGTACATTCAGTACCGATTTTATCAAATTCAGGGAAGCTTCTTTAAACTATAAGTTCAATCCGCGTTTCCTTAAAAGGATCGGGCTTTCTTCCGCAACTTTCGGGGTTTATGGCCGTAACCTTTTCATCTGGTCGCCATGGCCAATGTTCGATCCGGAATTTGGAACGCTTAGCGGTTCTGATATTGTAACCGGGTTCGAGATCGGTCAGTTCCCATCAACCAGAACTTTTGGTTTCAATTTATCAATAGGCATATAATCTTTTAAAATATGAAGAAGAATCTATATAAAATTATTGCAGCTGTGCTGGTGTCGGTTACTACACTTTCATCATGCGATAAAGACTTTCAGGAAGTTAACACCGATCCGATCAATATCTTATCAACCACACCTGATAAGTTACTGGCGCCGGCCCTGGTTAATACTTTAACCTATGGCATGGTCCGTAACCGTAATTTCAACAACGAATTGATGCAGGTTACGGTAAGCATCAGTGATGGAGATGGAACCGTATTCAGGTACGAATACAGGAGTACCTTTTCTGATTACTTATGGAATGCATGGTATGTACAGTTAACAAACTTTAAAGACATCTATAAGCTGGCGGGCAAGCCAGGAATGGAAAATAAATCGTATCAGGGAATTTCCCTGATCTGCCAATCGTGGGTATATTCTATGTTATCAGATACTTATGGCGATATCCCTTATTTCCAGTCAAACCTCGGCAGCACCGGTGTTTTAGAGCCTAAATTCGATAAACAGAAAGATATTTATCTGGATATATTTAAAAAACTCGAAGAAGCCAATACTTTATTAAGTTCGGGCGCGGCGATTACACCATCGAGCGATCCCGTATTTAAAGGCGATATTGTAAAATGGCGTAAGTTTTGTAATTCATTGTATCTAAGGTTATTGTTGAGGGTTTCTGGTAAGTCGGACGTTGCGGCACAGGCGATTGCCAAAATCAAAGAAATTGTAGATACCAATCCGGCTATTTATCCGATTATGGCGAACAATGGCGAATCGGCAACTTTACCTTGGACAGGTTTAACCGGAACGGATCCTTTTGTTAATCCTTATGTAAATGGGGTAAGGGTACAGGATTTCAGATCGCCGGCTATCGGAAGCTTTTTTATCGAACATTTAAGAGACTGGGCCGATCCGCGTATCGATGCAAACGCACCGAACGGTGATGGTGGCGTTAACAGATTGGGAATTGCCCAGGGGCCTCAGGGTTATTCGGGTGTGCCAAGTGGTTACGCTGTTGGTGCAGGAGTAGTTAAGCAGGCTTATTTTTATTCTTACGATCAGGCGCTTGGAAGCAGTACTTATGGCGCTAAATCTCTACAGCAATCGGCTAAAACAGGTATTTTAATGAACTATGCAGAGCTTCAGTTCATTTTGGCCGAGGCTGCGCTAAAAGGATGGATCAACGGATCACCAGCAAATTACTATAACGCAGGTATTGCCAATGCCATTAATTACTGGGTGCCTGCATTTACTACCTCAACCACATCAGCAGCTTTTACCAAATATGTTACCGATGCGGATATAGACTGGGACAATACTCAATCAACCGAAGGTAAAATGGAACAGATCCACCTGCAGAAATACTTCGCTCTTTTTCTTGTTGATATGCAGCAGTGGTTCGAGTACCGCCGTACCGGCCATCCGGTTTTACCAAAAGGACCAGGCTTAAGAAACGGAGGTGTAATGCCAGCCCGAATGGCTTATCCGGTTTATGTACAATCTGCAAATCCAACAAATTACCAGTTGGCAGTGGCAGAACAGGGACCTGATGCAATTAATACAAACGTATGGTGGCAGAAACCGTAATCTATAATTAAAAAATGATCAAAATGAAAAAGATAATATTTTATAGCATAACTTTTCTATCGCTGGCTTTGACGTGGTCTGCGTGTAAAAAATCAAATTATCCGGGTGGTGTTATAGGTGATTATGTACCATTGTACGATTTGAGAAACCTGTACAAAGGATCGGACGTTACCCTTACCAACGAAAATATGTTTGGTTCGAGCAGTATAACGGGGGTAGTAATATCAGATCATTCGGGTAAAAACCTGCCCGAAGGATTGCTTGTTATACAGGATAAACGCCGTTTAAATTTAATCAGGGGTATTGCTATTCCCATTGGCCCAGATGCAGCGAAATATGTTCCAGGCGATTCTGTTGGGATAAAAGTTGAAGGAGCTGTGTTAAAAAGGGTAAATGGAATTTTGCAGGTTACCGGTGTTCCGGCCAGTGCCATTACCAAAATTGCTTCTAATGTGCCTATTCCACCGAACCGTGTAGGCAGTAGTTTTATCCTGGCCAAACCGAACGATTACGAAAGTACTCTTGTGGCGATTGTAAAAGCCGGATTTGAACCTGGTGCAGGAGCCAATGATACCTATAGCGGAGATAAAACCATTAACGATGGTTTTGATAATTTTACACTCCATACAGAGGCAAACGCCACTTTTGCAAATACAGGCGGACTTAATTTTAACGGAAACTACTACGGCATTATCTTTAATACCATTGCTGCAAACGGAGAATTAAAACCACATCAGAGAATGCGTACCATTAAAGATGCCATTGCCCTGAGTTCTACACCTGATATTGCTTCGGCGATTATTACCGGTTATATGGCCGATGCCGAAGGTGGCGACGGTAACTACGAATATATGCAGTTTATGGCCACCAGGGATATTGATTTTTCGGTAACCCCATTCTGTGTAGTAGTAACAAATAATGCAGGTGCCTCATCTCCAACAGGTGTTTTCCCTACAAAAGNATGGGCCACTGGTGCTGATGCTTTAAAAACACCTGCAGGTTTGGTATCAAGAACCTATAAATTCGATTTAACCTCAGGCAAAGCGGCTAAAGGCACGTTCTTCTATGTGGGTGGATCGTCTAAAATGATCAATGGATCAAAATCAAAATCGATTGCAACAGCCAACTGGATCAAAGCTAAAAACTATACTACAGCAACTCCTGCCAGTGCTCCTGCAGGTAATGGAGATGGTTTCGGTTTATATACTTCAGGTTTATTTGCCAATTCGGGTAATGCATCGGGCTTTGCCATTTTCGAAGGTACAACCGTTGATGTGAATACCGCACCGATCGATGTGGTATTTATAGGTGGCGGAGGCAGCTTGTACAACGCACCTTCGGTAGGTTATAAGATCGCCAATACCGATTTTTACGATAAAATCAATCCGATTACATTGGCGGCACAGCCATATTACAAAAGTGGCGAAAATACCTTATGCTTTAATTATCAGTTGCCTGCCGATCAGGGTTTCTGGAATAAACTTGGTGGTATCTATAATCCGGCATTGGGTAAATGGGTTAAAGCCAGAAGCCAGTCGGATATCGATCTTAATACATCATCAACCATTGAAGATATTGAAGGTACATCTTTGGTGAGGATTTTAAATGCTGTAACCGGAGAATACATCCGTACAGATACCATTCCACCAACCCGATTAAAATAAGAATAAACCAACATAACCAAAAAGAAAGCCCATCCGGTTTTCTTTTTGGTTTCTAATACATTATCCCACTCGTTTGCATTAACATGAACAGAAGATCATTTATACAAAAATCAAGTTTATTAACCACCACTTTATTTGTTAGCTTAAAATCATTCCCCTCATCGCTATTTTCTGTTAATGGTGTGGTAAGTGGAGCAGTAACCAGTAAAGGTAAAGCCGTTGCAGGCGTTGTAATTTCTGACGGTTACAACGTTGTACAGACTGATAAAACCGGAAACTACGAGCTAAAATTACACGAGCTTGCCCGTTTCGTATGGATCAGCACACCTTCGGGTTACGAATTTAAAACCGAAAGCAGTATTGCCCGCCATTATTATAAGCCTGATACAGCAGGCAAACTAAATTTCGATCTTAAGCCTTTAAAACAGGACGATAACAAACATAACTTTATCATTTGGGCCGATCCACAGGTGAAAAATAAAAAAGATGTGGAACAGATGATGGAAACTTCAGTACCCGATACCCGCGAAGTGGTTAAAGGTATGGGAAAAACATTGGTACATGGTATCGGCGTAGGCGATCTGGTTTGGGATAACTTTGATCTTTTTCCTGCCTACGACGAAGCCATTGCCAAAATTGGGATTCCTTTTTTTCAGGCGCTGGGTAACCACGATCAGGATTATAGACTGGGTGGAGATGATACTTCCGACCGTACTTTTCAGGCACATTATGGACCAACCTACTATTCTTTTAACAGGGGAAAGGCCCATTATGTGGTTTTAGATGATGTACGCTATTTAGGTGTAGAAAGAACCTACGATGGATACATTACGCCAACGCAATTAGAATGGCTGGCCAAAGATTTACAACTGGTTCCTAAAGATGCATTGCTGATTATTTGCCTGCATATTCCGGTACACAATTCAGTAAAAAATAACGATGATTTTTACGCCGTTTTAAAAGATTTCAAAAATGTGCACATCATGTCTGGACACACACATTTTAACAAAAATGTAATTAAAAATGGCATTTTTGAGCATAACCATGGTACGGTTTGCGGTGGCTGGTGGACAGGCCCAATCTGCGGTGATGGAACGCCACGCGGTTATGGTGTTTATGAGGTAAACGGAACGGATTTAAAATGGTATTACAAATCCACAGGAGAAGATCGTAAAAAACAGGTAAGCATTTATGTTGATACCTTAACCAACCAAAAAAGATTGATTGCCAATGTTTGGAATTACGATCCCGAATGGAAAGTAGAATACTTTTTGGATGGGAAAGCCATGGGGGCTTTGGCGCAGCAGGACGGATTTGATCCTTTATCGGTTAAATTGTATAAAGGTGATAAATTACCGAACCCAAGGCCATTTGTTGAGCCTATTTCTACAGACCACCTGTTTATGGCGCATTTCGGACCAGAAGTTAAAAAAGTTAAAGTAGTGGCTACTGATCGTTTTGGAGAAAAATTTGAAGCAGAAGTTTAGGCTTAACGGTGCTGTCGGATATTTCTATCCGACAGTCTTTAAACTTAACACTGATTTAATCTAACTACTTCAAACAATACATCCCATAGTATTATCTTGCGGCTTAATGATTGGCCATAACTGACAATCCCCGAAGCCATAAATTCCTTTTGAATATGAAACTAAAAACGACTGCATTCTTGATACTTTGCACAGCCTTGGCAGTTAAATCTTCTGCCCAGGAAGTTAAATTTCCTGCATTTAGCGCCGAAGCCCACCGAGGTGGACGTGGTTTAATGCCTGAAAACACCATCGAAGCCATGTTAAATGCCATAAAAATAGATGGAATTACGACTTTGGAAATGGATACACACATCTCTAAAGACGGTAATGTGGTCGTAACACATGATGATTACCTGAGTCCGGCTTTTATGCTAACACCAGATGGAAAAGATATTCCGGCAACCGATAGCAAGAAATACCCGATTTTCGGTATGAACTATGAGGAGATTAAACAGTTCGATTTAGGTACCAAGTATTACGATCTTTTTCCCCAACAGAAGAAGGAAAAAACACATTTACCTTTGCTTACCGATCTGATTGATGCTGTACAGCGCGATATCAAAACCAATAAACGTAAACCGTTTTTCTACAACATCGAAACCAAATGCAGCGAAAGCGGTGATGGTATTACCAATCCTAAACCTGAGGAATTTGTTAAACTTTTGATGGATGTAATCATCAAGAAAAAGATTGCGGATTTTGTTGTCATCCAATCTTTCGATAAACGCACCATTCAGATTATCCATGAAAAATATCCAAAAATGAAAACCTCTTTTTTGGTGGCAAACAGGAAAACTTATGAAGAAAATATAGCTGATTTAGGCTATAAACCATTTATTTTAAGTCCGGTTTGGCAGATGGTAAACGAAGATTTTGTTAAAAAAGCACATGCAGATGGCGTAAAAATTATTCCTTGGACAGCCAATACTTTAGCCGATATCCAAAAATTAAAAGCTTTAAACGTAGACGGAATTATTTCCGACTATCCGGATATTTTGGTACAGGCGAAATAGCTTAATCTCAGATCTCGCAGGTTTTTAAACCTGCAAGGTCTTGAAAGAAAAGTAAAAAAAGAAGTCTGCTAACGCTCGTTTCTAACGAGCGTTAAAATAGTTTGTCGTTTACAAACGATAATAAAATCGTTTAGTTCTACCATCGTCCTCGTTTGTAGCGAGGAATGTATGGGCAAAGCGATTTTATCGCTGTAGGCATTTTCATTTTAATGTGCATTAAAAATGCACCTCTCGTTAATCCTCGTTACAAACGAGGACTATTCGGATTAATCTCAGACCTCGCAGGTTTCAAAAACCTGCGAGGTCTTTCTGCGTTTAAATCAATATATTTTCGCCAGCTGCAACAACGCTTTCCTTATCAATCTGATTTAGGCCAGGTACATAACCCAACTTTTTTATTTTAGCATAATGCTGGATATATCTTTCCGTTTCTGCGTTTTCATCTCCGTTAAAAATAATCCCCTTAATTTCAATTCCATATTGTTTAAGCAGATTGATGGATAATAGTGTATGGTTAATACTGCCCAGGTAATTTTGTGAAACCAATATTACCTCTGCATCCAGTTTTTTGATCAGATCCACAATCAGTTCATTTTCATTTAAGGGAACCATTAAACCGCCAGCGCCTTCTATAATCAGATTGTTTTCTGTTACAGGGACCTTAATTTTGTTAAAATCGATTTCAATTCCATCCAGTTTGGCCGATAAATGTGGAGATAGGGGTTGTGTTAGCCTGTAGCTTTCGGGATGGATGATTGTTTTTGAGTTGCTGATTAAGTTTTCTACGGTTAAACTGTCGCTGGTCTCCAGATCTCCCGATTGGATCGGTTTCCAGTAATCTGCTTTTAATTTTTCGGTTAAAATGGCACTGATCAATGTTTTTCCAATACCTGTTCCGATTCCTGTTATAAAATATGTTGTCATTTAATTCAATTCTTTAAGATGTTTTACCAATGAAATCATTTCGTCATCAGTGTTAAAGGTGTGAAGACAGATCCTTAGTCTTTCTTTCCCCCGCGCTACCGTAGGACTTAATATTGCCCTTACATCAAAACCTTTGTTCTGTAATGTGCCCGCGGCCAGTTTGGTGTCTTCGTTCGAAGAAAATAAAATCCCCTGAATAGTACTTTCGCTATCTAAAGCATTAATATTATGTTCTTTAATCAATTTTCTGAACAGCCCAATTTTCTGATGGATCAGTTGATGATCGATTGTGTGCAAAAGCTGGTAAGCCGAACGGATGGCTATAATATTATGGATAGGTGCTGCTGTGGTATAAATAAAGGATCTGGCAAAATTAACGAGGTAGTGCCTTAAATTCTTACTTCCCAATATAATGGCGCCATGTGTACCCATTGCCTTGCCGAAAGTAACAATACGGGCAAATACCTTTTCGGTTAGGTTTAACTGCTTAATCAAACCTTCACCTTTTTTGCCGAAAATACCTGTGGCATGCGCTTCATCCACAATTAGATTGGCCTGGTAAGTTTCACAGAGATTTGAAATTTCCATCAATGGTGCCATATCCCCATCCATGGAATATACGCTTTCTACTACTACGAAAACATTTCCCTTTGCTAATTGGAGTTTTGCCTCAAGATCGCTGAGGTTGTTATGCAGAAATTTATAACGTGTTGCATGGCTTAAACGGCAACCATCTATAATGCTGGCGTGGATCAGTTCGTCGGTAATAATGGTATCGCCACGCTGTGGGACGCTCGATAGCAGACCAACATTGGCATCGTAACCCGAGTTGAAAATCAATCCGCTTTCGGCCTGATGAAAACCAGCGATAAACTGTTCGGTTTCTTCGGTATATTGGGTATTACCACTCAAAAGCCTCGAACCTCCGGCACCGTTTAAATAAAGTGGGACTGTTGCTACAGTTTCATCAATCAGTTTTTTTAATTCAACCGATCTGGAAAAACCCAGATAATCGTTCGAGCAAAAATCAACGGGAAGGTTATAGGCAGATAAATTCCGGATCGAAAGGTTATCTTTCCGCTCCTGGAGTTTGCCATTAAGAAACTGTTCAATGTTACTCATCGGTCAAAAGTAAAAAAGAGAAAGCATATAATATTAAATGTTTAATATAAATGGTTTGTATCATTTATGTTGGACAAAGGCTATAAGCCAAATTAGAATTGATAGATTTGCTTCATTAAAATGTTGTTATGCGTGAAAATAAATATGATGACGGCGATTTTTTTAAACAGTATAGTTTAATGAACCGTTCGGTAAACGGATTGGAGGGAGCAGGCGAATGGCATATTCTCCGAAGTCTTTTTCCTGATTTTGAAAAGAAAAATGTACTTGATCTGGGTTGTGGCTTTGGCTGGCATGCTAAATATGCGGTTGAGCAGGGTGCAAATTCGGTTGTAGCGATTGATTTGTCTGAAAATATGCTAAAAAAAGCAATCGAAATCAATTCTTCTCCAAAAATAGATTATCAATTATGTGCAATAGAGGATTTTGATTTCGAACACGAAACTTATGATATTGTAATCAGTTCGTTGTCTTTTCATTACCTGGCCTCTTTTGATGAAATATGTCGGCAGATAAATAACAGCCTGGTAAAAGGTGGATTTTTTGTTTTTTCTATCGAACATCCCATATTTACTGCCCAGGGCAAACAGGATTGGAGCTATGATGAACAAGGACAAGCCTTGAATTGGCCGGTAGACAATTATTTTATAGAAGGTGAGCGTAAGGCAAGTTTTTTGGGTACGGATGTAGTAAAATACCACAGGACATTAACTTCGTATAGTATGGGCTTAATTAATAGCGGTTTTGAGATTAAAGCCATTGTTGAGCCAACACCCAGCGAATTAAGTTTGTCCGAAATTCCAGAAATGAAAAATGAACTGCGGCGGCCTATGTTTCTGATCCTTTCTGCAGTTAAAAAATAAATAAACATAAAAAAAGCGTCCCGAATTACCGGAACGCTTTTAAAAATATAATTAATTACGCTTTACTCCATTTATCCCTGTGAAGGAGGGTTAGAAACCACTGGTTCTTTGTCTTTTTTACCTCTTCCGCCAAATCCTTTTCTCATTTTATCCCCTTTTTCTTTGGCTTCGGCACGGAAAGCATCCATTTTTGTTTTCTGATCTGCAGTTAAAACGGCATCAACTTTCGCTTTTTGCTCATCTATTGCTGCTTTGCGTTCTTTCATTTTGACTTTAATGTCGCTTTTGTCCGCTGTTCTCCAGGCATCCATTTTTTTTGCATTTTCGAGCTCAATAGCATAGATCTTTGTTTTTTGATCGGCGGTTAAGCTCAACTGTTTCTCCAATTTGGCTGTTACTTTTTCAGCTCTCTGCTCTGCGGTCATTTTAGGCATTGCCCTTCTTTCGCGCTTGGTTGTGTCTTGAGCAAATGCAGCAGTTAAACCCATTACTGCAATTGCTATTGTTAAAATTGCCTTTTTCATGTTATGTTTTTTTATGTGTTTGTTAAATCAATAGATACATAAAAAGGCAAACGGTTTAATCGGCACTTGTTAAAAAATGTTAATTCTTGTTCAGTTGCGAAATTGATTTCTGCATCTGCGCCATCATCTGGGTCAACGTTTCCATTGTCGGATCTGGTGCTGGCTCAGGCAATGAGGTAGATATATAGGCTTTCGCTTTCCAGATTTCGAGGATATCATCAGCCGCAATGGTATAGGCGTCGTATACCTTATTATCTGATATCAATTTCAAATCTTTATTTTCCCTGAAACGGTTGCCGGCCCTTTTATATACAACGCCTTCATTTTTACTGATGATGACATAGGTTTCACCTGTTTTTACTTCATTCCAGTTGTCTAAATATTCGCCGATAATTACGCTTCCCGGCTGAACAGGCAGCATACTATCACCCATAATTTCAAAAGCCCTGAAAGTACCTTGTCTTAAGGCAGGTAGGGGAAGCTGGAATTTAGGGAGATCACTAATGTACTGGGGATCTGAAAAGCCGTTCAGGTAGCCGGCGCTAGCTTTTACAGGAACGAGTTCGATGTTCTCGCGGTCGTTCTGATCTACCGAAATACTTAATACCCTAAGGTTCGATCCTTGGCTTTTTGGCTTCGGTTTCCAGCTGTCAGATATTTTCTCATTGATGAATTCATCGATGGTAAGATCAAAGTATTCGGCTATTTTTTTTAGCAAATCATATTTAGGTTCCGCCCGGTCTTCCTCGTAAGCGCCGATCAGCGATCTCTTGATTTCCATAATATCAGCGAAATTCTGCTGTGTATGGCCTTTTTTCTTCCTGAGGTACTTTAAATTATTTGAAATATTTGACATAAAAATAAATTTTAAAATAAATTTGGAATTACTAAAATAGTTAGTAATTTTATGCTCATAAAGTTAGTAATATTATTTTGAATTGCAAGAAAGTATACTAAATAGTTTAGTTTTAATTTTTAAAGACCCAATCATGAAAAAGTTTGTTTATATCGTTACCGACAGAAATCGTACAAGTATGCACGTGGGCATGAGCTCAGATTTGATTAAGACACTGGATTTCTACAAACAGATGCCAAACTTATTTTTTGACAGCGGGCAACAGTTAACCAGGTTGGTTTATTTTGAAGAATTTAAAACAGAAGCACAGGCATTGGCACGTTTTAAAACGATCAGCAGGTTTACGCGTATGCAGAAAGAGCGTTTGGTAAGATCTTGCAACCCCGATTGGATTGATTTAACCATTGGCCTTGATTTTGAGAATATTCTTTTACATAAGAATATCACCAATCAGGTTAAACTTTCTTTTTCGAGTTTATCTTAAGTTGTTTATTAAGGTTAAATAGAAGATTACCATGAAAGAAATAGGTATGTATAAAATGAATGCTTGAATGACAGGTCCGATTTACGGTATCCAATCATTCAAGCACTTAATGAATTTGTATTAGTTAATTTGCTAGAATTAGCGAGTATCGATTTTCAGTATTCTAACTTTACAACAATAAAATATTTCAACTTTCCAACCTTTTGCCATGTAAGGAATTTAAGGCCATTTAAGGAGTTAAAACTGCTAATAATTGTTGCAATTATTCACCACCTAAGCCACCTGAGATCATCTAAGTTTTGTATGGCACCTGAACTTTACAACATTTCAACCTTCGAACATTTCAACATTCCAAAACTGAAGCTCATTCTATCATTTATTCAGTCAAACATTCAATAATTCAGTTTCTATCATTCAGTTAAACATTCAATAATTCAATTCTCTACCATCCCGGAGCAAAAGTTAACCCAAATACTCCCGTTTTAACATCTTTGCGTTGAAAGGGAATCGCATAATAAGGTTCTAATACAAAGTAGCCAAAAACATTTACCCTAACTGATATACCTACACTCATGGCTGGCACACGTTCAGTTGTAGCTTGATAGGTAACCGGATTTCCTTTGTCATCTTTAACCGGTACACCTTTACTATCTAATAAAGGTTCTGTTGTATAGGTTGGTTCACTTTTAAACTTCACTTTGGTATCGTTGGTCCAGGCTAAACCCGCATCGAAAAATAAGTTCAGATCTGAAAATAAAAATTTAGATGGTATAGCCGCTAGTTTTTTAGGTCCGGTAAATGGTAAACGCACCTCGAAATTGAAAACTGCAATTTTACTTCCAGTTAACTGGTTGATATCAAAAGATTCGGATGACCGTGCAGAGGTACTTTTGTATATCGAGTTCGATTCGTAACCTCTGATTAGATAAGGATAGCCCAGATACATTGGATAAAGTCTGTCGGCATCTTTACCGATTCTTAAAGTATTATAACTCCTAACGGCAAAAGTTACCGGTTTTGCTCTCCAGTATTTACGGAGATCGGCAGTTACACCAGCAAAATTATAAGTGCCAAGGTATTTTTCACCACTTACACGGTACCTGTAACCATCAAGCGGACCAGTTAAGCCGAAAATAGAGTTATCACCAACAAAACCAGCGTTCAGCTGATAAAGCGTAAATGAATTAAAAGGTATACCATAATCCTGGGAAGCAACATCGTTAGAAATCCTGCTTTTATCAGAACCGATGTAATTTCCAGCCGAATTATAATAATTACTATATCGATCAACCCGGTAGCTGTAATGAGAAAATGCTCCACCCAATTCAAAACGGTGTATTTTACTAAATGGATATGCTCCATAAACCTGTAACTGATCTTCGAAAGTCCTGATGATATCGGTTCTATCTGCCAGGGCATTAATGGTCTGATTATCACCGGTAGGCACATTTTCATAACCATACGATCTGAATCCCGATACATAAGGGATGTGCGAAATTGCCGCTCCCCAGTTTATCCTGCTTTTTTGGTTGATATAACCTACTAAACCACCGAAATCATAGATTTCGCCATTAACCGATAAATTTGCAACAATCTGGTTGGTACCCAAAATATCGCTGAACATACCCACAATACCTCCAGAAACACCTGTTCCGAAACGGCTGGTAGAAACTCCAACACCGCTGTTAGCCAGATAATCCAGTCTGAATTTAGGTTTGTAAGGTACCGTTCTCATCGAATCGGCAACGATTTTTTCGAAACGGTCGAAGTTATTTAGATTAGAATTGATAATATTAACCCCAATGTTTTCCATAGGAGGGAGGATAGCGGCATCGAAATTTTCTTCGCGGTTACCAATGCGTTTAGCTTTAAAGCTGCTCAATTTTGCATTATACAGGGTATAACGTTGATAACGGTAGTAGCTATACACAATTTCGTCGGTTGTAGAAACGGAAATGGCGGGCGAAAATTCGGTAATCCCACTTATACCGGTAAAATAATCAGTTAACTGATCAACTGTATTATCTGCAAAATTGTATTTGTATAAATTTCTGAAACCGTCTCTGTTGGATAGGAAATAAATATTCTGACTATTTGCCGAGAATTGCGCATTTAAGTTGTTTGCCCCTGGAAAAACATCAAGATTGCTTACGGTTTTTGAAGCAATATCGTAAACAGCCAAATTGATTGGCAATACGGCATTGATCACATTGGCCTGGATAGCTGCACGATCTGATGAAAATACCAGTTTTTTGCCATCTGGCGAATAACTTGGTGCATAATCAGAATAAACATCATCGGTAATCTGTGTTACTATTTTGGTATCGAGGTTATAAGAGAAAATATCGCTCTGACCTTCAACCATACCTGAAAATGCAATGTCTTTTCCATTTGGCGACCAGGTTAAATTACCAAACTGTTGTACCTGGGCCATTGGGATCTGGGAAACTGTTGTTCCGTTTGCCACATTGATCACCATCATCTGGTTTCGGCCCTGGCTGAAAATACTAAAGGCAAACTGTTTACTATCCGGCGACCATGCACCGGCAGATTCGATAAAGTTGAAATCATCAATATGCCCGTTGGAGATCTGGCTACTTAATTTACGTATGATACGTCCGGTTTTAGCATCAGCGAGGAATAAATCGATACCGAAAAGATCTTTCTCAGACATAAAAGCCAAATATTTTCCATCCGGACTTAGGGCAGGAGCAACGTTCATGTTTCCTGCATTTTTATTATCGATGATTTTGGTACCTGTAATTTTAATCTGCGAACTATCGGCTTTTAACATCGGTTTGTAATGCGCATCGATGGAATTTTTCCAAAGGCCGGATAATGTTTTGTCATCATAACCGAAAGTATACCTGATTGCATTTTCGTAACCATATTTGGCCGTATTCTTAAATAAGGGCACAATAGTGGTATCACCATACTGCGAACCGATATAGGTCCAGAATGCCTGACCGTAACGGTAAGGGAAATATTTATTTGAATTGGTTAAGTCTTTTAACGAA
>NZ_DJDT01000011.1 GCF_002432345.1 Pedobacter sp. UBA5917 | reverse complement strand
TAAAGAAATCATCAAAATTATTTTTATACTAATTATTTTAGCATAGATTTGTATTTCAAATCAATTTAATGTTATACGCAGTTGTAGATATCGAAACCACTGGTGGTCACGCCTCAGCAAACGGCATTACCGAAGTGGCCATTAATATTCATGATGGTAATCAGGTAGTTGAATCTTATACTACATTGATCAACCCGAAACAACCCATTCCGGTATACATTACGGCCTTAACAGGTATTGATGATGATATGCTTAAAGATGCACCCACTTTTGATGATGTTGCGCTGCAGATTTATCAATTACTGAACGATAAGATTTTCGTAGCACATAATGTAAATTTCGATTATTCATTTTTAAAACACCATTTAGCAGCCTCGGGTTATGATTTACAATGCAGAAAACTCTGCACGGTTAGGTTAAGCCGAAAACTCATCCCCGGAAAATCGTCCTACAGTTTGGGTAAATTATGTACAGCTTTACAGATCCCCATACAGAACCGGCACAGGGCAGCTGGTGATGCAGATGCAACAAGCATCCTTTTTAACATGCTGCTGGATAACGATCAGGAGGGTATAATTACCGAAATGTTAAAAAAAACCTCGAAAGAGCAGGTTTTACCACCGCATTTAGATAAAGCTTCTATTTTAAGATTGCCCAACCAGCCCGGCGTTTATTACTTTAAGGACAGCAAAGGCAAAATTGTATATGTAGGTAAGGCGAAAGACCTTAAAAAAAGAGTAATAAGCCATTTTACGGGTAATACACCAAACCGCCAGCGACAGGAGTTTTTACGTACCATACACCATGTAGATTTTGTAATCTGCGGTACCGAACTGATGGCTTTGATTTTGGAAGCGAATGAAATTAAACGTTTATGGCCTGAAAACAACCGTGCCATGAAGCGCTACGAACATAAATACGATTTATACGTTTTCGAGGATCAGAATGGGTATCTGCGTTTAGCTGTAGACAAACACAAGAAAAATAACAATGCCATACAGAGTTTTAACAGTTTATTGGAAGGCTACAACTTTTTAACCCAACTGATAGACAAATATCAGCTCTGTGCCAAACTCTGTTACCTGCAAAAAAAAGCCACAAAATGTTATGCGCACGAAAACGGACAATGTTTTGGGGCCTGTAGCGGCATAGAAACTGTATCCGTTTACAATAACAAATTAAAAAAAGCATTAAATGATCTCCAGCAACAACAGCCTAGCTTTGCGCTGGTTGATGAAGGCCGTAAAGAGGAAGAATTTAGCTGTTTAGTGGTAGAAAATGGAAAGTTTTATGGAATGGGCTACTTCACCGACAAAAATTACCTTTCGGCCGGTTTAGCACCGGTTAAAAGCGACCTATCCATTTACCAATCCAATAGTTATATCCTTAATTTAATTTTGAGCCACGCAGAACAACATCCGCAAAAATTGTATAAATTGTAGGAAATTTAGTTCAATGCTATTAAGGTATTCTGCAATAATCCTATTATTATTTTCATCTGCTTTATGTTCTGCACAGAATATAAAGTTCAGTGCAGAAAATATTGGTAAAGAAATATTTCAAAAAACGCAAAATGGTGATACGCGATCAACTTATCTCGGAAAAATAACCGATAAAGACAGCAAAATTCTATTCTATGTAGTGAAAGAGTTCAGCCGGATAAAAGCGGCCAACGTTTATCACGGAAATAGCTGGCTTATATTTTATGGCCCGGAGAAGAAATTCAGCGCAAAGTATCATTTTGACCTGCCCAATGAATTACCATTTAAATTGCATACCAATAAGCTTTATTTTTACGATATAGATGAAAAGCCTGTTAAAGTGTTAAATACCTTAATAGATAAGCAGTTGCCTAAGCTAATATTCAATAGTTCGCTAATTACTTTTACACAATAACTGATGGATAGTTTAACCTTTGTTGCCCATTGCCTATCTTTTGAAGAGGTAACGGAACAGCCACATTTCGAAAAAACCTCTTTTCGCGTAAATAAAAAGATTTTTGCAACGTTGAATATCGAAAAAAACAGCGCTACATTAAAATTATCTGAAATTGACCAGTCTGTTTTTTGTGCTTTTAGTCCTGACAAAATAAAACCTGCAACAGGTGCCTGGGGCAAACAGGGATGGACCATTTTTGAGCTTGACGAATTAAAGGAGGAAATGGTTATCGACGCACTCAGCCTTTCTTATTGTAATGTTGCGCCTAAAAGGCTTTCAGAAAAATACAATAGAGATTAATTGTCTCGAATAGCCCTTTATTTTTTCGTCTTTGGCAAGGATAAGTCCAAAGCATCTTATCTATCTTTACTAACAACAAATATAAAACGTTATGACAAAATCACTTTGGATAAACCTTCCGGTAAAAGACATCAACAAATCGAAGGCATTTTTTACAACATTAGGCTTTAGTCTTAATTTACAATATGGTGCCCGCGAAGATTCGGCCTGTTTTTTAATTGGTGAAAGCAATTTCGCGTTGATGCTTTTCGAAGAATCACTATATGAAGGCTTTGCCGGAACCAGTATTGCAGATAAACGTAGCGGCACCGAGGTGTTATTTTCAATTGATGCCGAAAGTCCGGAAGAAGTAGACGAACTGGCTAAAAAAGTTGTTGCAGCAGGTGGTTCACTTTACGGCGAACCAGGTTATAAAGATGGTTGGATGTACGGTTGCGGCTTTATCGATCTTGACGGACAGCGGTGGAGTGTACTTTATATGGATATGAGTAAAATGCCATTGGGCTAGGCCTCTAAAAATATTTCTATTAATAAATTTCAACCTGATTAAAATGGAAAACGAGCCCGTAATTGTTGAACGTGTATACAACGCTCCTATCGATAAAGTATGGAAAGCTTTAACTGATAATAGTGAAATTAAACAATGGTATTTTCAATTAAAAGAATTCAAACCTGAAATAGGGTTTAAATTTCAATTTACCGGCGGGGCAGACGATGGCCCGCAATACCTGCACCTCTGTGAAATAACAGAATTGGTTGAAGGAAAAAAACTAGCTTACACCTGGCGTTATGATGGCTTAGCCGGCAACTCAGAAGTGAGCTGGGCGTTATTTGAACAGGGTGATAAAACCTTATTAAAACTGACACACACAGGTTTAGAAAGCTTTGCCGCTAACGGACCAGACTTTGCAAAAACCAGCTTTAATGGCGGTTGGAATTACTTTGTTAACGATGCATTAAAAAAATATTTAGAGCCGGAGGCTTAACAGAGATAGATTAGTGGTTCGTGGAGATAGAAACCACTACGACAGGTACTACAGATATAATTGTGATTCTTCACTGCGTTCAGAATCTTTAAGAATAAACCAAGTGTAAGATGTTGTCATCTTTCGCTAACGCTCGTTCTAACGAGCGTTAAATAGGATATCGTTTACAACGATAAAATCGTGTGACTATTTACGCGCTCGTTTGGAAACGAGCGCAAGCATGGATAGATTAGTGGTTCGTGGAGATAGGAACCACTACGACAGGTACTACAGATATAATTGTGATTCTGAACGCAGCGAAGAATCCTTAAAAATAAACCACGCGTAAGATGTTGTCATCTTTCGCTAACGCTCGTTTCTAACGAGCGTTAAATAGAATATCGTTTACAACGATAAAATCGTGTGACTATTTATGCGCTCGTTTGGAAACGAGCTCAAGCATGGCAATTTATATTTATAATACACCCTCTTGTTTATATCAAAAAAGATCTGGTTAAGTGTAAGATGTTACCATCTTACACCACAGATAGCGTCACGCTACAACCTAAAAACTAAATCTCTTCCAGTGCTGTCTTAATCGTTGCATAAATATAATCCAGATCCTCATCGCTGATTACATAAGGCGGCAAAATATAGATAATATTTCCAAGCGGACGCAATATAATTCCCTTATCTAAAAAATAAGCATACAGCAGATTACGCAGGTTACTTAAATAGGAAGTTTCATTTCCGGTTTCCCATTCAATGGCGATAATGGTTCCGGTTTGCCTGATAGCCTTAACTTTCGGGTGTGTTTTAATCTCTTCCAGAAAAAGGGCATGTTTAGCCTCTACCCGCTTAATATTCTGTATGGTTTCATCTTTTAACAGGATATCCAAACTAGCCAGTGAAGCCACACATGCAATTGGATTGGCTGTAAACGAATGTCCGTGATAAAGCGTTTTCAGCTTATCATCGCTTAAAAAAGCTTCAAAAATCTCATTTGTACAGGTAGTTACCCCCAAAGGCATTGTGCCCCCGGTTAAACCTTTGCTTAAACAGATAATATCAGGTTTGTTTGCCAGTTTTTCGCAGGCGAAATAAGTCCCTGTTCTTCCAAAACCGGTCATTACTTCATCTGCTATGGTCAAAATACCCGCTTCTTTACAGGCCGATAAAAGCTGATCAAGATGTTTTGCCTCATACATTAACATACCGCCCGAGCCCAAAATAAGGGGTTCGAAAATAAAACAAGCTACTTCAGTTCGGAGTTCAGAGATTCGAGCTTGGAGTTGTGAGATGTTATCTTCATTCGGCAGATCGATAAATTCGACATCGAATAATAAACTGTTAAAAGCATCGGTAAAAATACTCCGGCCACTAACAGACATGGCTCCGAATGTATCACCGTGATAGGCATTTCTAAATGCTAAAATCTTCGTTTTCGGCTTTCCTTTATTATCCCAGTATTGCAGGCACATTTTTAAAGCCACTTCTACTGCAGTTGAGCCATTATCCGTATAAAAAACCTTTTCCTGCTTACCGGGAAGTATCGGTAAAAGTCTTTCCGCAAGCAACACGGCTGGTTCGTGGGTAAAACCGGCAAAAATCACATGTTCCAGTACCTTAAGCTGTTCTGCTACTTTTTCGGCAATATAAGGGTGCGAATGCCCGTGTATATTTACCCACCACGATGAAACAGCATCTATATATCTTTTACCGTCTTCGTCGAAAACATATACACCTTCTGCTTTTACAATCGGAATATGTGGAAGCGCATTTTTCATTTGGGTATAAGGGTGCCAAATCACCTTTTGATCGCGTTCAGTTAGATTGAGTTTGGAGGTTGGAAACTGGGAGTTATCTGACATAAAATAATTATAATTTAACTGAATATTGTTCTTTTAAAAGTTGGGCAACGGTTTTATCAGTTTTAAAAGTGATCGATTCGATATCCAAATCTTCTATTTTCACCCACCTGAAAGCCTGAAGGATCTCCCCTTCGCCATCGAAATCGTAAATGGTATCCTTAAATGCCAATTGTAAGGGTGCTTTTTCCTTAACCAGATAATAAACACTGATTACCTGACTATCGTTAAAGGATGATTTCTCGTAAAAATCGGTGGTGTAGAAATGTGATAAAACATCGATATCGGCCTCGCATTCCTCAACAAATTCCCTTTTCAAGCCATCAATCAGGCCTTCACCAAGCTCTAACCCGCCACCCGGAAATTTGCTGAAACGGAATCCGTATTCTTCTTCATCACTCACTAAAACCTCGTTATGCCGGTTAATCAATAAACCATAAACCCTTACATTAAAGTAGCTCATTTTCGAAATGTTTTTTGTTTTTTATTACTATTTCTGGTGTCCAGATGATTTCTTTCCTAAAAGCTTCTGCCCTAACCCCACATTCGCTCATGTGGCAATAATGGCAACATTCGGGCAAACACGGATCGGCATGGATAAAAAGTTCCGCCTTTCGCAGTCCGTTTTTATTGATCAGCTCATCTATCTGCGAAATTTCGCGGTGCACTTTGTTCAAATCAAAATAATAAGGCAAAGTTACATGGCAATCGATATGAAATTCAGGTCCATACTGCTGTGTGCGCAGGTTATGTACATCAATCCACGGATTATGGCGGTTTTTTTGGAGCACTTCCACTACCTCTTCAACCAGTGTAAAATCGCTTTCATCCATCAATCCGCCAACCGAGCCACGGGTAAGTTTGTAGCCCGAATAAATAATGTAAAAGCCCACTAACACAGAGAGTAAGCTATCCAGCCAAATAATATTTGTCAGCTGGATCAATATCAGGCCCAATACAATGGCTCCACTCGTGTAAGTATCGGTTAATAAGTGCCTGCCATCAGCCTGTAAAGTAACCGAATGTACATCTTTGCCCACATTGATCAGGTAAAGGCCAACAATCAGGTTAACCAATCCGGTAAAACCGATAATCAAAGTTCCTGCAAGGAGTTCGCCTACGGCGTGTGGATAAACAAGGTTATACGAAGATTTAAAAATAATAGCCACACCGGCCATCAGTATCAATATCCCTTCTACAAAAGCAGAAAAAAATTCTACTTTTCCATGTCCATAAGGATGGTTTTCATCTTTAGGCTGTGTACTTAGATAAATGCTGTAAAAAGCAAAAGCTCCTGCAATTACATTTACAATGCTCTCTGCAGCATCGGTTAAGATAGCGTTAGAACCGGTAATAAAATAGGCAATAAACTTGGCCAGCATCAACAGCACACTCACCACAAGGGATATAATTATTGCTTTCTTTTTAACCTGCACAAGGATATTTTTTCCAAAAATACGCTTAACCGATAAATTAAATGAGAAAAACTATGTCTTTTTTAGTGCAGAATAATATTTGGTTTATATATTTGCGCTCAAAGTAATTAACCATGAGCACCTTATCTAAAAGAATCAACAGCCTATCTGAATCTGCAACCCTTAAAATGACCAAACTTGGCCGCGAATTAGCGTCTAAAGGCATCAATGTCATTAGTTTAAGTGTTGGCGAACCCGATTTTAATACGCCCGACCATGTAAAAAATGCTGCTAAAAAAGCATTAGACGAAAATTATACCCGTTACTCGCCGGTACCGGGATATCCTGATCTGCGCCAGGCTATCGTAAATAAGTTGAAAACTGAAAACAACCTTGATTATGATATTTCGCAGATCGTTGTTTCTACAGGTGCCAAACAATCTTTATCGAACGTAATTTTAACCCTGATCGATCCGGATGATGAAGTGATCATTCCTACACCTTACTGGGTTTCTTATTCGGAAATGGTAACCCTTGCCGAAGGAAAATCTGTTTTCATCGATACCGATATCGAAAGCAATTTTAAAATTACGCCGGCACAGTTAGAAGCAGCCATCACACCTAAATCGAAACTGTTCATGTTTTCTTCTCCATGTAATCCAACCGGTTCGGTTTACAGCAAAGAAGAATTGGCAGCTTTGGTTGCGGTTTTCGAAAAACATCCTAATATCTATATCTTATCAGATGAGATTTATGAGCACATCAATTTCGTGGATAAACACGAATCAATTGCCCAGTTTGATAGCATTAAAGACCGTGTAATTATCGTAAACGGCTTTTCAAAGGCTTTCGCTATGACGGGCTGGAGATTGGGTTATATCGCAGCAAATAAAGAAATTGCCGCTGCTAACGATAAATTACAGGGACAAACCACCTCTGGCACATGTTCTATTGCTCAAAGGGCGGGTATTGTAGCTTATGAGCAGGGTTTAGCGAGTGTTTTGGAAATGAAAGAAGCATTTTTACGCCGCAGAGAACTTGTATACAATCTATTGAACGAAATTCCTGGCGTTAAAACCAATCTTCCGGATGGTGCTTTCTATTTCTTCCCCGAAATCAGCTCGTTCTTTGGTAAAAAAGATGCAGATGGAAATGTAATCAAAGATTCTTCTGACCTGGCTTTATATTTATTGAATGTTGGCCATGTAGCAACTGTTGGTGGCGATTCGTTCGGTAACAACAATTACATCCGCTTATCCTACGCTGCATCAGATGAAAGTTTGGTTGAAGCATTAAGAAGGATTAAAGAAGCATTAGGTAAATTAGCTTAATCAGTTTACAGTTGGCAGTTTTCAGCTAACTTTATAATGAAAAAACCTCCGTTAATTAAGTTTAACGGAGGTTTTTTTTGCTATTATACTAGTTTTACAACGCACTCGTCACCCTGAATTCATTTCAGGGTCTTTATTGCATTTTTTGATGATTTGAAAATGAAAGCCAGTATTTCATCGGATACCGCATTCCTTCTTTCTGTTCCAAGTCCTCTCCCGATGAAAAATCGGGATTGCGGGCTTTTCACTTCAATAAGGTTTATTAACGACGGCAACTGCTAATTGCAAACTTTCAATTGCAAACTAAACTAGCTTCTGATCGCTTCAACCGGATCCAGTCTTGATGCCGAATAAGCCGGCCAAAAGCCCGAAATGACGCCGATAATAACCGATATCCCGATACCCAATACAATATTGTTTATACCCAGCGAAATATAAAATCCTGTACCAAGGCCAACAACCAAAGCAACCAGATAAACGAGCAGTAAGCCGAGCAATCCCCCTAAAATACAGAGCAAAATAGACTCAAAAACAAATTGGAGCAGGATGAAATAGTTTTTAGCGCCCAACGACTTCTGTATCCCGATGATATTGGTACGTTCTTTAACGGAAACAAACATAATATTGGCAATACTGAATCCACCAACCAAAATAGAGAATCCACCTATAATCCATCCGGCCCAGTTTACCATTACAAACATCGAATCGAGTTTGTTGGATATAATGGTGGTTTTATTCAAAGCAAAATCTTCTTCCTGTCCTGGCCTGATCCTGTGTATAGAGCGCATTAAACCCTGCAGCTCGCTTTCTACTTCTTCGAGTGTAACGTTATCTTTTCCCCTCACTGTAATCTGCGGTCCGTAGCGTTCACTTTGTATATCGAGTACACCTTTTGCAAAATTTATGGGAATATTAACATTTTTATCCAGTGTGGTTCCGAAAATATCTTCACCTTCCTTTTTAAATACACCTATAACCGTGAGCCTTCTGCCCAGTACCTGAACCTGTTTGCCTATCGGATCTTCCGAACCGAACAGTCCCTGGGCTATATCGGCGCCCATAAGCATTACCGGAGTACCATAATTGCTCTCTGATTCGGTAAAATAACGGCCAGACTGTAGTTCAAAGTTCCAGGTTTTATTAAAATCATGCGAAGCGGCCGAAACTGTAATCCCTTCAACCGAATTACTCCTGTATTTGATTACCCTATCGCTGGTAGAGATTTCAAAAGTAATCCCCTGGGCATTTTCCATACGCTCCCTCAGGTTGGCAAAGTCTCTTAAAGAAGGCTGAGGGCGGTTCATATATTTCCACCATGGATAATTATCGCTGAAACTCCACGGCCATTTCTGCACATAAATAGTGTTCGAACCCAGTTTATCTACACTTGATTGAAGTTTGCCCCTAAAGGTATCAACACCCGAAAAAACAAAAATAACAATAAATATACCGATGGTTATGGCCAAAAGCGATAACATGGTACGTAATTTATTCTGGCGCAACGCATCAAATGCAAAACGGAAACTCTCGCCTATTAGCCTAAAGATTATCATAATTAAGGTTTAGATGCAAAGCCGTTAAAAAGGTTACAGCTGATTTTCAAAACTATTAAATTTTACATCTACAATGGCGTTAAAATATGTATTATTCGACATAAAATAGGGTAAAACATAATATACTGTAATTGCGTTTGATAAAATACGGAAAAGAAAAATTAAATTCGTATTTTTGCACCTCAAAAAATTCATCAAGAATGAAATTATCACAATTCAAATTCAACTTACCCGAATCATTAGTAGCCAACAATCCGGCTGAAGAGCGCGACGAAGCCCGCTTAATGGTATTGCATAAAGACAGCGGTAAAATTGAACATAAAATTTTCAAAGACGTTTTAGGTTATTTCGATGACAAGGACGTTATGATATTAAATAACACTAAAGTTTTTCCTGCCCGTTTATATGGCAACAAAGAGAAAACCGGTGCTACTATCGAAGTTTTCTTATTGCGTGAATTGAACAAGGAATTACGTTTATGGGATGTACTGGTTGATCCGGCGCGTAAAATCCGTGTAGGTAACAAATTATACTTCGGCGACGATGATTTATTGGTAGCTGAGGTAGTTGACAACACTACATCACGTGGCCGTACCATCCGTTTCCTTTTCGAAGGTACCGATGAAGAATTCAGAAAGAACGTGGAGATTTTAGGTGAAACACCACTTCCCAAATACATTAAACGTAAAGCAACTGCTGAAGATAAAGAGCGTTATCAGACTATTTTCGCCAAACATGAAGGCGCTGTAGCTGCTCCAACTGCAGGTTTACACTTCAGCCGCGAGTTAATGAAACGCCTTGAGCTTAAAGGTGTAGAATTTGCAGAAGTTACTTTGCACGTTGGTTTAGGTACTTTCAGAACAGTTGAGGTTGAAGATTTAACCAAACACAAAATGGATTCTGAGCAGTTTATCATCGAGCAGAAAGATGCAAACATTGTAAACAAAGCAATAGAAGAAAAAAGAAAAGTTTGTGCAGTTGGAACAACTTCAATGCGCGCAATCGAATCGGCTGTTTCTGCAAACAGGACATTAAAAGCAGCTAACGACTGGACCAGTAAATTTATCTTCCCTCCTTACGATTTCAGTATTGCAAATTCAATGATCACCAATTTCCACACACCAGAGTCTACTTTATTGATGATGGTTAGTGCATTTGGCGGTTACGAAAACGTAATGAATGCTTACGAAGTTGCGGTAAAAGAAAAATATAAATTTTACAGCTATGGCGATGCCATGCTAATTATCTAGATTTGAGTAGTGAGATATGAGATTTGAGTTAATCAGGTCTCATATCTCAAATCTATAATCTCATATCTTAAAAGATGAAATACTACGCTATAATTGTAGCAGGCGGTTCTGGCAATCGGATGCAAACAGAAACCCCAAAACAATTTCTACTGCTCAAAAACCTTCCGGTTCTGATGCACACCATTAAGGCTTTTGCCCAAAGCGATACCCAACCCAAAATTTTATTGGTTTTAAGCAAAGATCAGCAGGCCTATTGGTCGAGATTATGCGAAGAATTCAATTTCTATGTCCCACATGATGTAATTGATGGTGGCAAAGAACGCTTCCATTCGGTTAAAAATGCGATTGAAACCATTGAAGAAGAAAGTTTTGTAGCCATACACGATGCTGTGCGACCTTTAGTATCCAAATCTTTAATAGATAACTGTTTTAAAGCTGCTGAGACGCAGGGAAATGTTATTGCAGCCATACAATCAAGCGATAGCGTAAGGATGCTTAGAGACGATAAAACATCAGCTTTAAAGCGGGATGAGATCTATCTGGTACAAACGCCACAAACTTTTAGCCTTAATATCCTTAAAGAAGCTTATAAACAGGATTTCGCCGGCCATTTTACAGATGATGCCAGTGTGGTAGAATCAATTGGCTACGGCATTAATATTATTGAAGGAGAAAGGGGAAATATAAAAATTACCTACCCTATTGATCTGGAACTGGCAGAGCTGCTGCTGAAAAATTAAGAACCATAGCCCAAGTAATAATATTCTTATTAAACGCCCTTTACGGTGCTTAAATACAGCACCGTCACCCTGATCCTATAGCTATCGGATTCATTTCAGGGTCTATTATGCGAGCAAGATGCCGACCACGAAGTAGCTATTAGACCTTTGAAAACAATAAAAACGGCTAATAAAATAAATTCAGCATGACGATCACGACAACAAAAAGGAGTCCCGAAATTTCGGGACTCCTTTTTGTTTCAATAGCATCTGAGGCTACTGAATGTTCGCTGACTATATTTTATGCAGCCCTGCCAATAATCTTGAGCAGGATTGCAATAACTGCGATTACCAATAAAACGTGGATTATTCCGCCAACGTCGCCGAAGCCGTGAAATATAAATCCGATCACCCATAGTATCACCAATACTACTGCGACTAAATACAATAAATTTCCCATAGTGTTAATTTTTTAGCAATGTTATATTATTGATGTATTAACACGTGGCTTTTGACTTTTGTTTAAAAAATGTAAGTTTTTTATTAGCGGAGAGCGAAAAGCGTATGGCGGTTGGCGCGACAGATAAAACAAAAAAAGCAAATCCTTTTGAGATTTGCTTTCCGTTTCTATTCGATCAAATAATTAATATTCGTCTTCGTTAAAGAAGAAATCTTCTTTAGTCGGATAATCCGGCCAAATTTCCTCAATTGTTTCATAAGGCTCGCCATCATCTTCAAGTGCCTGCAGGTTTTCGATTACCTCAACAGGTGCACCAGAACGGATACCATAATCAATTAATTCGTCTTTAGTTGCAGGCCATGGTGCGTCTTCCAAGTGCGATGCTAATTCTAATGTCCAATACATATCTTCAATTCTATTAAATTCTAATTCTTATTATTGCGCAAATTATATTAAAATTTTCGAGCAAAACAAACTTATTTTTCCACTATTAAACACGGGGGATCCAAACGTTTTCTTCTGCTTTGAAATACGTTGTCAGTTTTCGTGCCAAAACGAACAGATAATCACTCAAACGGTTCAGATAAATCGTTACGTGCTCATCCACAAAGCTGTTTTCTGCAAGTTCTACTGTAAGTCTTTCTGCCCTGCGGCAAACACACCTAGCAATATGACAGTAAGATACTACAGTATTTCCGCCTGGCAGCACAAAATGTTTTAAAGGAGGCAGGCTTTCATTAGCTGCATCCATCTCATTTTCCAGCAGGATAATGTCTGAATCGTGCAGATCGGGGATTTTCATTTTCGATTTTTCGGGATCAGCGGCAAGCGATGCACCAACAGTGAATAACCGATCCTGGATCTCTTTTAAAAGCTGCTGATCGTGCGCTTCAATATCCTGGCACATAATTAAGCCGATGTATGAATTTAATTCATCAACCGTGCCGTAAGCTTCAATACGTAAATGATATTTTGGAACGCGGGTACCACCAATTAATGAGGTTTGTCCCTTGTCGCCTGTTTTAGTGTAGATTTTCATGCTGAAATGGTTTAAGGCATAAGGTTTAAGGCTTAGGGCTTTCGAAGCGCTATCCCTAATACTCATACCATCAACCTTAATTTATTTTGTTAGAAAGATTTAATAACCAGGTGATAAAACTTAGCCCTATACCTTATACCCTCAACCTCAATTCATTTTCTCCCAATCGCTGCCATTATCTTTCAATGCCTGCAAGCGTGGGGAAACATTTTTAATATCAGTGTTCAAATAGTCGTTCTCAATCAATCCATCACGCATACGCACAATACGGTGTGCATGCTGCGCAATATCTTCCTCGTGCGTTACCAGAATAATGGTATTCCCCTTACTGTGGATTTCTTCCAATAAACCCATAATCTCTACCGATGTTTTGGTATCGAGGTTACCTGTTGGCTCATCGGCCAAAATAAT
>NZ_DJDT01000273.1 GCF_002432345.1 Pedobacter sp. UBA5917 | reverse complement strand
TGCCTCGGCTCACCGCCGCCGAGGGATTCTTACCTTCCCGCTGTACGTCATTTCGGGCGAACCTAATAGCTATCTGGTGCAACAGAGTCGAGAAATCTATTGCGATAATTTTTTGATTGTTTTCTTCCTCAGTTCATCATTGGTAGACATCAGTTTAGCCATGCTGGTTTAATAGCTATTTTATGCAAAGTATCTTTAATGCCCTAATCAATTTTTTCTATAATACGGAAAACCGTATGATGTGCTGCTTTTAACTAAATAGGTTTGGGCAATGATAAATTGAAAACGATTTGGGTAAACATCAAAAGTCAATAACAAGAAATGAGTAGTTTGAAAATAGTTGCCCTAGATATAAAGAATTATTGTAATTTTTGGCCGATCTCGGTCTATTTGGGCTAGTTTTAAAATCAATTATATTTAATATTATTAACGAAAAGAATTAATGCAAACAGGGTTAGAAAAAAAATATTTATGAAAGTTTGGCGTATAGGATCCAATTGGGGCGGCGTAGATATTTTTCCAATTTTCGAGAAAAACAAAATTGCATTTGCCGGCCCTGAAGTAGAAGGGTATATCAAAAAAGTAAGCCATGGTGATTTAATTGCGATTACCAAGGGGCAAGAAATAGTTGCTATAGCGAAAGCTTCAAAAGTGGCATCGCTTGCTGATTTCGATACACAGTATGTTACAGATTATGACGATGTTTCTTGTATAGTTCTAAGTAATCTGTTTACGAAAGAAGCAAATAAGACTTTGGATTTTGGAATATACGATGGGCGAGGAAAACAGTTTCATGAAGCACATCACGATTATAAAAGAAATATAATATCTATTTACAAAAAAATTATCGCTCAAGATATGTTAGCTAAGACAAAAGAATTACTATTATATAAAAAACAAATTATTCTTCAAGGCCCCCCAGGAACTGGAAAAACGAGGCTTGCTCAAATAATAGCAGATGGATTAATAGTAGGTGATGTTAATTTTACGCCATTAGAATATGTAAAATGGTATATAAAAAGTTATGAGCAATCAAGTTTCTCAAAACATGAAATGAAGCAACGTAATGTCTTATTAAATGAATTTAGCAAGACATTTCCAATTGAAAATATTACCGGATTAACGTTGGATGAATATTGTAGGGGTAAGGGCTCGGTTACGAGCTTCTGTTATTGGATAGAGATTGGGCTTAAGTCACTCGGACGCTTTTCGCCTGGGCAGGCGGGTAGTGAGGTTTATGGAGTTTATTATCATTCGGAGAGTAAAGAATATAGGTGTGAAAGTGGTGATCATAAATATACATTTGAAGAAATAAAAGCTATTTTAAAAGAATTGCTTACAACTAAAGGCAAAAATTATGAACGGGCTACAAAGATTTTTAGACAAAGTTTGATTCTTAAAATCCTGGCTAGCTATTTTCCAGAAGATTATTTTCCGATTTTTAGTCAAAAGCATCTAAAAATTGTTGCTAAAATTTTAGATATTTATGTTGGAGACTTAAATGATATTGAACTAAACAAACAAATAAATATTCATTTTAACGATATAAAAGAATCATTTGGCAGTGAAATATCCAGCTATGAATTAATGGGCCATTTATATGATAAATTTAAAATTAAAAGTGATTCGGTTATAGAACCTGAAATAAAAGTTGTTACATCTTTAGGCGAAAGCAGATTAATCCAATTTCATCCATCTTTCACATACGAAGATTTTGTAAGAGGAATAACAGCGGTAACAAATAAAAAAGGTCAGATCGAGTACACTGTAGAAAATAAAATTCTATCAACTTTAGCAAAAAATGCCATAACTAACCCAGCAATAAACTATGTACTCATTATTGATGAGATTAATCGTGCCAATCTTTCATCGGTATTAGGAGAATTAATTTACGCTTTAGAATATAGAGGTAAAGAAGTAGAAAGTATGTATGAGGTAGATGGCTCAAACAAGCTTACTTTACCATCAAACCTTTACATCATCGGCACAATGAATACAGCAGATCGTTCGGTAGGCCATATCGATTATGCCATTAGGAGAAGATTTGCATTTGTAGATGTGTTACCGAAAGTATTAAATGATGAAAAGATTGTTTTTAATGCAAATTGGTTTCAGATAATAAGTGAATTATTTATTGATAACTATGATGAGTACTTAGCTGATGAAAAAACGATATTAAAAGCTGCGAAAACGTTATCATCAGAGTTTAGACCAGAAGATGTATGGCTTGGCCATTCTTATTTTATACAAAAGAAGTTAGAGGGTAGCGATAAGTTAGAGCCTGAAGATTTTAAAATACGTATTGATTATGAGATAAAACCTATTTTGTTGGAATATGTAAAAGATGGGGTATTGGTTGGCGAAATCAATAAAGTAAAAATAGAAGATTATATAAAATCTTTGTAATGGGTATTCTCCTTAAAGAACATATTGCTTATGCCTTAAAGTTAACAGAGGATCTTGATCTGATTAAAACAAACAAGATTGAGTATTTACATAACCATTTAATTGAAACAATTAATCCACGCAGGTTTAAAACTGAAAGGGGGAAGCACTATTATTGTTTTAATTATAAGCTTTCTGAAAAAGAGATCGTGCTGCAATCGGATTATTTTATAGGCATAGATTGGCTTATACAAGATCGTTTTATCCATGTAGAGCCGAAACTTAATTCGGGGCCGGCAAATTCTTTTGAAAAAATAAGTTCGAAAGCCGAAGAAGATATTACCGATACAGAAATAGGGGAACTGAATGAAGAAATTAAAAGGAATATTAAAAATGAAGAGTTAGATAAAGAGGTGGATATTATTGCTATGCTTTTGGAGATTATGTCTCATACAGAAGTAGCAAAACATACAAACAATCTACTTTTAATTGATTGGGTAGCAAACGAAATTCCTATTACACAAAAACAAGATTTGCTGACCCCATTTTTGATTGTTAAATTTTTAAAGTTGCTTCAGGATATTGTAAAAAAAGGATTAAAAAAATCATATTATAAGGTAACAGAAAATTTAAATAATAGGGTAAAGGGAAAGATCCTGGTTGGAGAGCAGATCAAGCAAAATATTTTTAAAAACCGTTTTACTAATACTGTATGCGAATATCAGGTATTTGGTGAAGATTCAGTAGAAAACCGTTTTCTGAAAAAGGTATATCTTTTTTGTACACAATATGTAGAAAACAATGATTATTTCTTTAAAGACAAGAATAATATTGGATGGATAATAAACTACGTCCGTCCGGCTTTTGATAAAATTGGTTCAGAGGTTAGTTTACAGGTGCTAAAGCATTTTAAATATAACCCGTTTTTTAAAGAGTATAAAGAAGCAATTAAAATAGGACAGCACATTTTAAAAAAGTTTTTATATAACATTACTAAAACCACAGAAGAGAAAGTTTCTACTCCTCCTTTTTGGATCGATATGCCGAAAATGTTCGAACTATACGTATTTGCCGGATTGTTAAATGGTAATTCGAGTCTATCAGCCAGTAATTTTAATTATCAATTTTCTACTCATGGTAATTCATTAGATTTTCTGATATGCGATGAGGATTCGGAAGCTGGAATTAAAATAGTTGCTGATACTAAATATAAGCTCAGATACAATTATGGCCAAATCCATGGAGATATCAGGCAGGTTGCAGGGTATGCGAGGCTAAATAAAGTCAAAAATCAGGCGCCAAGGCTATCTGACGAAATACCATGTTTAATTATATATCCTAAACCCGCAAAAAACGGAGAAAAACAAAAGATCAATTTAAGCATTAAAGATTTACTAAATGATAAGATAGCGGCTTATCATCAGGTTTATAAAATAGGAATTAACTTGCCTTTAATTGATTGAAAGTATAGTGAAGTTAATAGTTGAATAGACTGATATATAATCTTTCTGATAGATTTCTCCATTCCGCTGTGCTCCAGTCGAAATGACGGAATAATATGACCTTACGCTATTAGGAAATGAATTTAACAGTAATGGCTGGAAATATTATGTGTTTCTCCGTGTTTTACTCTGTGTGCTCTGTGGTTAAAATATGCTGTAGTTAAATATGCAATTAATCTTTTACCGCTTTCAAAAACACAAACCCCACTACACCCGATAAAACAGAAGCCGTTAATATTGCAAATTTAGCTTCGGCCACATGCACGACATCGCTAAATGATAACAGCGCAATAAATATCGACATGGTAAAGCCGATGCCCGCCAACATACCCAAGCCTAAAATATGTTTCCAGCCTGCTCCGGATGGTAAGTTGGCCCACTTTAGCTTCACAGCCAGCCAGCTAAATAAAGTTACGCCAATGGTTTTCCCTGCAAATAAACCCAATACAATACCGAGCCCTAATGGCGACACCAAAGCGCCGAACATTCCTTTCTGAAAAGTGATATTGGTATTGGCCAAAGCGAATATGGGCATAATGAGGTAGTTAACAGGAGTGGTTAAAGTATGCTCGAGTTTCTCTAAAGGCGATGTTGCTGCGGTTTTATTGGTAGGAATGGTAAAAGCCAGTAATACACCTGCAATGGTTGCATGTATGCCCGAGTGGTGGATGAAATACCAAAGGAATATGCCGGGGATAAGGTAAAAAACGAGTTTCTTTACACCAAAATAGTTCATTAAACCTAACAATAACAGGATGCCACCAGCCATGGCCAGGTATTGGAAATGGATTTGGTTGGTATAGAAAACTGCAATCACGAGGATGGCTCCAAGATCATCAACAATGGCCAATGCAGCTAAAAAGATTTTTAAACTGGCCGGTACGTTTTTGCCGAGCATGGCAATAATGGCAAGGGCAAAGGCAATATCAGTAGCCATGGGGATGCCCCAACCGCTTGCAGTGGCTTTGCCTGTATTAAAGAAGGTATAAATTAGCGCAGGTACAAGCATGCCACCTAAAGCCGCAATTACGGGTAAGGCTGCGCTTTTAAGGGATGATAATTCGCCTTCTACCAGTTCGCGCTTGATTTCTAAACCAACAAGTAAAAAGAAAACAGCCATTAGGGCATCGTTTATCCAGGCAAGTATGCTGTAGTTTATGGGGGCAAAACCGATTTCGGTATTTAAGAAGTTGATAAAAGTATCTTTAGCAGGTGAGTTAGCGATAATTAAAGAAATGGCTACGCAAAATAATAAGATGAAACCACCTATCTGTTCGGAACGGAAAAATGTTTTGAAGGAGTTTAGGAGTTTGGGCATGGGGTAAAAGTAGGGAATTTATATGTTTTTCCCTACGCTCAGGCTTGCCTCGGTTAGCCACCGAACTGGCTCTTACTTTTGGCTTAGCCCAAAAGTAACAAAAACCCAAGGCTTGGATCTTTTCTTGAACTAAGCTATCGAAATTCTTATTGCGGCAATATGGAGGCCCCGATGAAAAATCGGAACTGTATATTGCCTTGGGCTGTGGTTTGGTGAGGGGTTGTGCACGAATTTCAATGCTTATTTCAGCGAAAATTTCCTATGCCGGATAGCGTGACGCCAATGACATGGTGCCAATAGCATGGTGCAAATTGCAGGTGCGATAAGTTGTTTTATAGGCCTTTCCCTTTCAGGGGAAAGGTGCCGGTAGGCGGATAGGGGGATGCGATATGTTTCTGCCTCAGGCATTGTCTTGCTCCCGCTCAGGCTTGCCTCGGTTCGCCGCCACCGAGGAGACTCTTTCTTTATCCTTGATGATAAAGAAACAAACAATCAAGGCTTGGATCTAATGTCGGATAAATTCGTCAAAGCTTTAATGGCGGCAGTATCTAGGCTCTTACCCTGGCTTTATTCCATCGCTCCCGCTTGATCCTGCCTTGGGTTGGTGCTGTGTTGAAAGGATTTGCAAAAGCTTTAACGTTTTCTCCTTCCATTATATCCTATGCCGGATAGCATGGTGCAGATAACGTTTCGCAGATAGCATGGTGCAAATTGCAGGTGCGATAGGTGTTTTGCTCGAGCCTTTCCCTTTCAGGGGAAAGGTGCCGGTAGGTGGATAGGGGGGAATGCGACATGTTTTTTGCCTTAGGCATTGTCTTGCCCCCGCTCAGTCTTGCCTCGGCTCAGCGCCGCCGAAGGGCGCTTACTTTTGGCTTAGCCCAAAAGTAACAAAAACCCAAGGCTTGGATCTGATATCGGATAAATTCGTCAAAGCTT
>NZ_DJDT01000215.1 GCF_002432345.1 Pedobacter sp. UBA5917 | reverse complement strand
ATAACGTTGTTCTTCGTAAGCCATTTCAATACGGCGTTCGTGACGGTAAATATCCCTCAATGCATCCTGATCTGTTGCTGTAACAGCAGGCATACCAGCCCTGAAACGAATTTTGTTCAGCCAGGTTATTGCATCGGTTAATTCGCCTAATTCAATACTTGCTTCGATATAGTTGAATACCGCTTCGGTATACCTGAAGAAAGGCCAAGGTACATTCTGCGACATAGAAGCATCAACAATAGTCGGATCCGGATCGATAAACTTATGATAGTAGTAACCTGTCCAGCTACCGTTCCAGTTTTCGATGGAACTTCCGCGGGTATCCAATCCTTTAAAATCAATTCTCGAACCATTATCTATCAAATCGTATATGCCGGTTTGGATCTGGCTGGCCGGATCAACATTACCCGATGCTTTATCGCGTGGTTTCCAACCTGCACCATCATATAAAACGGTAGCGTAAAAACGCGGATCCCTGTTTTGATAAGGATTGGCTTTTTGAACAGGATTTGTCCAACTGAATTTAGTACCGTCAACCATTTCGTAATCATCTACCAACAATCCGATAGGTGTATTACCGGCCCAGTTGTGGTAACCATTCGGTCCATTTTGCTGTGCATGTTTAATGTTGCTCTGGATAATAAAGTAACGGGCAAAAAGCAATTCACTGGCAGCAGCGGCATCTATACCAGGCGCTTTACTTCCGCCACCCATGGCAATGCTTTTATAGTTCAATCTTCCATCGGATACTGAAACCGGTGCAGCAAGATTTAATTTATAACCTGTTCCCAAATCCATAACAGCTTTAGCAGCTGTTTTTGCCAAACGGTAGCGGTTTGGCTGGCTGCCGCTGGCATAACTTAAGAAATCTAATTTCTTAATATCAATGTTTTTAATCTTGTCGGTAAGTTTTGCCCTTTCGTGCAAATCACTGGCCGCATAAATCAACACCCTCGATTTTAAAGCCAAGGCTGCAAGCGCAGTAGAACGTCCTTTATCCAGTGTTTTGCCGGTAAGTAACCTATTCGCTTCATCGCAGTCTTTTACGATAAAATTCACGCATTCTTCGTAGGTATTTCGCTTTACATTATAATTATCGTCGAGTACATAAACCTTGGTAATAATTGGAATAGCACCATAATAGCGTAATAACTGTTGGTAATAATAAGCTCTTAAAAAGTAGGCTTCTCCCAACAGCTGATCCTTTAAAGATTGACTAAGGACATTATCTCCACTGGTCATTTTTTCGACGGTAATATTGCATGCCCTGATGCGGTTGTACATCTGTTTATAACCCCAGGTATCATCTATCCAACCTAAGGTAGAAGGATTAATGGTTCCGTTATTGATTAAATCAATACCCCTTGTAGGATGTGTAAACATCGCTTCATCCGAAACAGAAGCAAGCATTTGCTCAGAAAAACCACCATTGCTCAATCCATTATAAATATCGTTTACAAAGGCCTGTGCTAAAGCGGGATCTTTCCAAACCTGATCCGCAGGCACCTTATCAGGGGGAGTTACATCCATAAAATCTTTCTTACAGGAAACCGCAAGAAAAGAGATCAGAACTAGGATGTGGTACTTAATATTTTTATTTATTGTTTTCATAATCTTGATTGTAACAGTTAAAACTTAATACCATTTAAAATGCGGCTTTTATACCAAAGTTGATTACCCTGGCCTGGGGATAATATTGCCCACTGGTATTGGTTGATTCGGGATCCCAGATCTTAATTTTATCAAGTGTGGCCAGGTTTAATCCATTTGTGTAAACCCTCACACTGTTTAAGCCAATTTTTTCGACCCAACCGGTAGGTAGGGTATAACCTAACTCAACATTTTTAAGCCTGATATAATTATTACTTCTCAACCAATAAGTATTATTCAATGCGTTATTGCTATCGGTATAATAGGTAGCTCCCCTATTTGATAAACGTGGGTTAACCGAACTTGGATTATCAATGCTCCAACGGTTATTATACGACCATTCTAAAAAGTTACCGATATCGCCTGATTCTGTAATTCCTACAATCTGCATCCCCCCGGTAGCTCCTTGAATAAGCACCGATAAATCGAATCCTTTATACTGTGCACTAAGATTTATACCTCCGGTAAAAGTTGGTGTTCCGTTTTTATCCAAACGTATTTTATCATCAGCATTGATTTTACCATCACCATTGATATCTTTAAACTTCATATCACCTGGGCGGAGATTACCTGTAAGTGCGCTATAATTTAACTTATTGGTATTAATTTCTGCCTGATCTTTGAATACACCATCATAATCGTAAACCAGCCACGAATTGGTTACCCTACCGGTAGAACGCTGCCATTCTGGGGCACCTGGTGTTTCATCCCAAAAAATGATTTTATTTTTAGCATAACCACCGTTTACACTCACGCCAAAATTCAGATCACCAACCTTATCGTTATAACTTAATTTAAACTCAAAACCCTTGTTATTTACCTTACCTAAGTTAACCGGTGGCAATTTATCTACTATACCTGAGCTTTCAGGCACCGAACTGCCCCTGCTGATAAGAATATTCGTCCTTTTATTGTAGAAATAATCGAACTCAAGTGATAATTTATTATTTAGGAAAGATGCATCTAAACCCACATTGGTATTATTGGCCACTTCCCAACCGAAATTTAGATTGCGCACATTGCCCTCGGACAATGTTTTGGTCACTAAATCATTAAAAATATAGTTTCCAAAATTCATTAAACTGAGATACTGGTATTCCTGCAAGGCATCTCCGAAATAAGCTTCAGCACCCATTTGCCCCCAGGATGCACGCAATTTTAAATTGTTAACAAACTTAACATTCTCTTTGAAAAATGGTTCTTCAGATAAACGCCATCCTACCGATACGCCCGGGAAGAAACCAAAACGGTTATTGGTTGGAAAGATGTAAGAGCCATCTACCCTCCATAAAAATTCGGCCAGATATTTTTCTTTATAGTTATAACCTGCACGCCCGAAATAACTTAAACGAGCCCTATTGTATAAGTTATTAGGATCGCCGGGATTATTTCCTATCGATTGTTCACGCTCATCTCCTGCCAGTAACTCTTCAACTGAGGAAGATATAAAATATCGTCTGAAAGCTGTAAAGCCATCATTATTTACTTTCTCGCGGGTTACACCGGCCATTAAACCAATAGTATGGTCGCCTATCTTTTTATCATAATTAATCATTCCGGTTAAGTTGATGGCCAATTGTCCGCCAGCAGTTTCCCTAAGCCTAGGGTCGGTATACTGCGAACGTACGGTACCGGTTAATACCGGCGTTACCCCATCAGCTTCAAAAGTCTTTTTGTCCCAATCATAAAGTGTCCATGGTAATTGCCAGTTTTTCTGTCTGCCCGAGTATTTATCTATAGCTGCCGTACCTGTTACTTTTAATCCTTCAACACCAGGAATTTTAATTTCGATTTTACCCGTAGTTTGAAAATAATCCCTGATATCTTTATTATATCCGGTTAAATCGGTAGTAGAAACCACAGGGTTGTAACCATATTCAATATCGCGGCCAGGTTTTCCATTTGGCCATATTGCGATTTCGTTTGGCCTTCCCCTCATTAAAAATCTGAATATATCGCCTGCACCAACGGTAGGGAAATTTCGGTTTTCCTCCCTAGCCGATACACCTAATGTTGTAGTGATATATTTGCTCAGTTTTGCTTCAAGATTAAAGCGCATATCATATTGTTGGTAACCTGTAGCCGAATTTTTATAGTATGCATCCTGATCAAGATAACCTAACGAAACGAGGTATTTTACATTCTCACTTCCTCCATTAACCTGAACATTATGCCTTTGCTGCGGAGACCAGTTTTGAAAAACAGTTTTGAACCAATCGGTGTTGGGGTAACGCAAAGGATCAGATCCATCACCAAATTTTTTGATCTCAGCTGGTGTATAGGCTGCATTAATGGTTTTTCCTCCTGTGGAAAGATAAGAACCACTGGTTTTAAAACTGTTCCAAGCTGCCGACCATTCGTTAGGGTTAAGATCTGATCCAAAAATATTCAGTTCGTTCAAAATTTCGGCATACTGCACTGAATTAGACATTTTTGGCGTTCTTGTAGGCTGCTGCAGGCCATAGCTAAAATCATAAGAAAATTGGGGTTTGCCTGATTTACCTAGCTTGGTGGTAATCAAAATTACTCCGTTGGCTGCTTGCGAGCCATAAATGGCGGCCGATGCATCTTTTAAAACCGATACACTTTCAATATCGTTAGGGTTTAATCGGTCAATCCCTCCTGCACGGTTAGGAATACCATCAATTACAATTAATGCATTGTTATTCCCCAACGAGTTTATACCACGGATGCGGATGGTAGAACCATCATAACCAGGCTCACCGCTACCCTGTAAGGCTGTAACACCCGGTAAGCGACCTGCAAGCGAATTGGTTAAGTTTACGGATGAGGATTTAGCCAATTCTGTACCTTTAACCGCAGCAACAGCGCCAGATACCACCGCTTTTTTCTGTGTTCCATATCCCACTACAACCACTTCGGAAAGGTTTTGATTAGTTTCTGCCAATGTAACGTTAATATTGGTCTGGTTCTTAACCTGTACCTCCTGATCTACATAGCCCACATAAGTAAATACTAATATTCCATCCTCAGGCACTTTGATACTGAAATTTCCGGAGCCATCGGTTACTGTACTGGCGCTCCCACCTTTTAATTTTACACTAACACCCGGTATTGGCCCCTTCGCATCTGTTACCTTTCCCTTCACGATAATATCCTGAAGTGGAGGCCTGTAAAAATCAGATGATTCTTTCTTGTTCAACATTGCCTCTGCCGGCGTGCTGGCAAATGAAGAAAAAACAAGACAGCCACCGCATACAAGAAACATGCTGCTCCTGACAAAAGTCTTTGATAGATTTTTTTTCATAATTTCAATTTATTTTGGTTAGATATTGATTGTAATACGGTTTATCATAAATGAGTACATACAAACCGTAATTATTTTGCATTATTAAAACCAGACCTATTGAAACAACAGCCTACATCACATTACCATAAAGAAATTCTTTATCCCATTAAGATTGGTCAATATATCGCCGTTAACTTTTACAAAAAGACCTCTTAAGTGCTGGGACTTACACTAAGAGAGTTAAATTACAGAGTACCCTTTACCCAGTTTTTATAATTGTCAACTTAACGTTTTATATTCGGTTGGACGCAATATAGGAATATTAGAAATTAAAAAAAGAATATAAAATAATAATTTTTAACGACGATGGTGTATAGAAAAGCATTTACACGCTACATACAGTATTACAAATAATACAATGTAAATTATTGTTGTAAAACCAGAAAAAAAAGAATTTAAATTACCAGAGAGGATACTTGAGCAGATTAGATTTAACTTATCTTATCAAAAGAAATTCCTCTTTCGAGTTTTCGCAGGTATGCTTTTAAAGTAGCATTCTCAGGCTTTTCAAGCTGAGGATCTTCTGAAAAGAGTTCGATAACCGTGTTTCGGGCTTCAGATAAAATAACCTGATCTTTTGCCAGATCGGCAAGTTTTAAATCCAGCACTCCGCTCTGTTGCGTCCCGGTAATATCACCCGGGCCACGAAGCTGCAAATCGATTTCGGAGATTTCGAAACCATTGTTGGTCCGTACCATGGTTTCTAAACGGATTTTACCTTCTTTACTAAGTTTGTTACCACTCATTAAGATACAAAACGATTGTTCTGCCCCACGGCCTACCCTACCACGCAGTTGGTGGAGCTGCGAAAGCCCGAAGCGTTCCGAATTTTCAATCACCATTACCGAAGCATTTGGCACATTTACACCCACCTCTATCACTGTTGTAGCCACCATAATCTGGCTTTTACCATCAATAAACTGCTGCATTTCGAACTGTTTATCTGCGTTTGGCATCTGGCCGTGCACAATACTCATCTGGTAATCGGGTCTCGGAAACTGATAGCTCAACTGCTCTATTCCCGCTTCGAGGTGTAAAAGATCAAGCTTTTCGCTTTCTTTAATTAAAGGATAAACAATATAAACCTGCCTGCCTTTGGCAATTTCCTGTTTCATGAAACCGAACATCCGTAACCGCTGCCCTTCGTAAAGATGTTTGGTTTCTATTGGCTTTCTTCCGGCGGGGAGTTCATCAATAATGGAAACATCAAGGTCGCCGTATAAAGTCATCGCCAAAGTGCGTGGGATTGGCGTGGCGGTCATCACGAGAATATGTGGAGGTATAATATTCTTACGCCAAAGTTTGGCCCGCTGTTCAACACCAAAACGGTGCTGTTCATCAATTACCACCAAACCCAGGTTTTTAAATTTTACTTTATCCTCAATTAAGGCATGTGTGCCGATTAAAATATCTATTTCACCATTTTCGAGCTTTTCGTGCAAAATGGTACGTTCTTTCTTTTTGGTATTCCCGGTTAAAATGGCAACCTTAACCAGATCATCTGTTATTAGGTCGGTAATGGAAGCGTAATGTTGACGGGCCAAAATTTCGGTCGGCGCCATCATACAGGCCTGATAGCCGTTATCATTTGCCAGCAACATACTCATCAATGCCACTGCGGTTTTACCGCTTCCTACATCGCCCTGTACAAGCCTGTTCATCTGTACACCCCGCTGCGTATCAATCCTGATTTCCTTTACCACCCGCTTTTGTGCATTGGTTAATTCGAAAGGCAAAAACTCTTTATAAAAGCGGTTTACCTTTTCGCCAACTTTTTCGAAGGTTGCCCCTTTAAATTTTAACTGACGCAGATGTTTGTTGTGCAAAAGCTGAAGCTGTATAAAGAACAATTCTTCAAACTTTAACCGTCTTTCTGCAGCGCTTAAATCATTTTGGTTTTTGGGGAAATGGATATTCAGCAAAGCCATCCTTTTATCTGGTAGCTGATATTTATCGATAATGTATTGAGGTAAATTTTCCTGAACCTGCGGAATAACCTGGTCCAATAGCCCCGCAATCAAACGTTGCAAACCTTTAGAGTCGAGATTGAATTTTTTAAGTTTTTCGGTAGAATTATAAACAGGTTGGAGTGTTAAGTTTCCCCTCCCTACCTGCTTGCGCTGATACAGTTCCATTTCGGGATGGGAAATACTGAATGTTCCGTTAAAAATGGTGGGTTTTCCGAAAGCAACATAAGCCGTGCCCACAGTAATATTATCGTCAACCCATTTAAGGCTTTGGAACCAAACCAGTTCCATAATACCCGTATCATCTTTAAAAACGGCTACAATACGCTTTGCCCTTTTATCCCCGATAACCTTTTTGCTGATTACACGACCAATGATCTGGATATATTGCGAATCGGGATTGAGCTGTCTGATTTTAAAATATTTTGTACGGTCGATATACCTAAAGGGATAGTGTGCCAACAGATCCTGATAGGTAAAAAGGCCAAGATCCTTTTTTAACACATCGGCACGGCTTGGCCCAACGCCCTTCAAAAACTCAACAGGTGTATCTAATACCGAATTAAACAAAATATTTTAACGTTTCTTGTAAACAACAGTCTTCAGCAACTGTGCATTAAAAATAAGGATAGACAACAGTAAAAGCAACTATCTTATTGAGATTCATTTTTGAATACCATTCTTTGTTCGAACGGGTAACTCAAACGGCAATAAAGGGAACAAATATCCTATCGAGAAATACCTTACAGTTATAAAAAACAACAGGCATCATCCCTCACTTTCTGGAAGGAATAATGCCCGTATAATATTGATTGCCTGATTATCCTACGATGGCAATTACAGAGATTTCTACGTTTACATTTTTAGGTAATACCGAAACCTGAACAGTTTCGCGGGCAGGAAAATCGGACGTAAAATATTGGCCGTAAATTTCATTTACCTGTGCAAAAGTGCCCATGTCGCTTAAAAAGATGGTTGATTTAACCACATTATCGAAAGTTAAACTCGCTTCTAATAAAACCGCTTTAAGGTTGCGCATTACCTGGTGTGTTTCTTCTTCGATATTGCCGATATTCAATTCTCCATTTTCGGGATTGATGGCTACCTGGCCTGATACGAATAAAAAATTTCCGGCCTGCACAGCCTGGCTATATGGCCCTATTGGAGCTGGCGCATTAGTGGTATTGATAATTTGTTTCATACTGTTTTAGGGTTATTTGGTAAGCCATTGGATTAGCTTATAGATGATACCTGCAAGGAAAATTAAAATGGCCAGTGCATTGATAAAATGCATGATTTTAATATTGATATTATTTGGCCTGTTTGGATCTTTTTTCCTGAAGAAGTACATAGCACAAACTTAGCTAAAAAGCCTTACACCAAAAACTAAACGCATAAAAAAAGTCCCGATTTGCATCGGGACTTTTTTAAATCTTATATTGAAATACTAGTTTCTAGCAGTTTCAACACGACGGTTTTGGATACGACCTTCTTCAGTATCGTTAGAAGCAATTGGATTAGCTTCGCCATTACCTTTAGTAGCAACTTGACTAGCGTTAACGCCAGAGTTTACTAAGTAAGTTTTAACAGAGTTAGCTCTGTCTTTAGATAATTTCAAGTTATATGCAGCAGTACCTTCGCTTGAAGCGTAACCGTTTACAGTTACTTTACCACCGTTTTCACGTAACACTGAAGATAATTTATCTAAAGTAGGGTAAGACTCAGTTTTTAAAACTGAAGAGTTGAAATCGAAACCGATTTTTTCGAAACCAGATACAGTGCCAGTTGCAGCAGTAGGCTCTGGTGCTTTTGGAAGAGGACAACCTGAACCATCAACAGCAGTACCAGCAGGAGTACCTGGGCATTTGTCGAATTGATCAGCAACACCGTCACCGTCAGTATCTTTTTTCAAATCTTCAACAGATTTCTCAACAGCAGAAACACGGTTTTTCAATGCTTCAACTTCTTGACGTAAAGTTGGATCTTTTAACTCATCGTACATAGTAGCTAATGGGTTAGTCCACTCTAAACTTGGTTTAGCAGAAGAACCTAAAGAGAATTCTAAACCAGCATAACCGTAAGAGAATTTATCTTTAGTTTGACCTTTTGCATAAACTCCGTCTAAGTTATCAGCATCAACAAAGTTCATAGTGTAACCTAAGTTAAAGTTAACACGCTCAGAAACTTTGAATTTAACACCAGCACCAACTGGGATATAAAAACCTTTTACGTAATCTTTAGCATCGTGTCTGTCATCAGCAGGACCGTTAGCTTTACCTTTCCAGTCGATAACTGTTCCGTTACCTAAAGTTACTTTAGGTGCATAAGCCATCATACCAGCACCAGCTGTTAAGAAGAAACCTACAGAGTTTTCACGACGTAAGAAATCGATAGAACCAACGTTAACAACACCGCGTAAATCTACAGCATATTGTAATTGGGTTTCGAATTCTCTTGTAGCTGGGTTAGTAATACCTTCGTTAGTACCAGAAAGTTTACCACGTGTTCCGTTTAATTCTAAACCGAATGAGTGACCTAATTGTTTACGGATGTTTAAACCGTAACCTAAGTTTGCATCCCATTTGTTAAAGTCGTTAGAACCGCCGATCGCTACAACTGGCATTAAAACACCACCATGTACACCGATAGACCAAGTTCTGTACTGTCCTCTACCGCCAAATACCTTGACAGCAGAAGAGGTTGCAGGAGCATCCTGAGCGACAGCAAGAGAAGCAACTCCTGTTAATGCCACTAAAGAAAGCGCAACACTTTTCTTTAAAGTAGAATAATTCATAATCTTTTTTCTTTTTTAAGGGTTAAACAATTTAATTGATTAATTTTTCAGTAATGACAAAATTAAACAAAATTTTAAATTTTCAAACTTTTATACAAACTCCGTTCCAAACTTCACAGTAAATAATCATTTTACTACATTTGGCGGTTTCCTATATTAAAATGCAATTTTCATGAAATACCCTACTATTGATCAGTCTTTGTTTACCCTAAACAGGAAAAACTTTGTTAAACAACTAAAAAGCAACTCGTTAGCAATATTCAATTCAAGCGATGAATTTCCTAGAAGTGGCGATCAGAACTTTGTTTTCAAGCAAAATCCTGATTTATTTTATTTGTCGGGAATTGATCAGGAACAGTCAATTTTGCTGTTATATCCCGATTGTCCTAATCCTTTGTACAGGGAAGTCCTGTTTTTAAGACAGACCAACGACTATATTAAAGTTTGGGAAGGTTATAAGTATACCAAAGAGCAGGCGAAAGCTGCTTCGGGTATCGAAACCATATATTGGCTGGAAGATTTTGACAATATTTTACACAGTATTGTTAACTACGCGGAGTACATTTACCTAAACACAAATGAGAACGACCGCTATGCGCACGAGGTACCTTACCGGGATATCCGTTTCATAGAGAAAATGAGGGCGAAATATCCGCTGCATCATTACGAACGATCTGCTCCGATTATGCGCGCTTTACGTGCCGTTAAATCGGGTATTGAGGTAGAATTAACCAAAAAAGCCAGCGCCATAACCCGCGATGCCTTTATCAGGGTCTTAAAATTTACCAAACCCGGAGTAAAAGAATACGAAATCGAGGCGGAAATTATCCACGAATTTATCCGTCAGGGCGGAACCGGGCATGCTTATACACCTATCATCGCTTCAGGCCATAATGCAAATATCCTGCATTATAACGATAACAATCAGGAGTGTAAAGATGGCGATGTAATTCTTTTCGATTTCGGAGCTGAATATGCCAATTATAATGCAGATATGAGCCGTTCGATACCGGTAAATGGAAGGTTTACATCAAGGCAAAAAGCTGTTTATAATGCCGTGCATCATGTAATGAAAGAATCGATTAAATTGATCGGCGAAGGTGTATTATGGAACACTTACCACGAACAGGTTGGGGAAATTATGACAGAGCAGCTGGTTAATCTTGGTTTGATTTCGTTAGAAGATGTAAAAAAACAAAGCCCTGGCTATCCGGCCTATAAAAAATATTTTATGCATGGTACATCCCACCATTTGGGCATAGATGTACACGATTTTGCAGGAAGATACACTCCGTTTGCCGTTGGCAACATCTTAACCGTTGAACCGGGTATTTACATCCCAGAGGAAGGTTTGGGTATCCGTTTAGAAAACAACATCCTGATTACGCCAAACGGCAATGTAGATTTAATGGCCGATATTCCGTTAGAAGCAGCCGAGATTGAGGATATTATGAACAGTTAGTCAGTTCTCAATAGGCAGTTTATAGTTTTCAGTTAACCAATTTATAAATTAACCATTCGTAATTAATTACCAATGATCAAATCACAATGTTCAAAATCCTACAATCGCTTTAGCAATGCGGCAATTAAACAATTAAGCAATTGGCATAATAGAGTTAACCAACGCTAACAATAAAACAATATAAACAATTAGTTAGTTTGCAATTCCCAGTTAACCCCCTGAGCGTAACCTGTCCCGAACATTCGGGAGTCGAAGGGTAAACAGTTAACCATTGTTGAAGTTATCCGCAAAACGATAAATATTAAAATCATCATTTTTTAAAGCTGCCTGAATTTTTTCTCGCAGCTTTTTTTTATCTACATCCTGCATTTTTTTATGTTGAATAAGTTTCCAGGCTTTTTCGGCAAACAGGAATGTTTTACGGTTATTATCGGTTCTGGAGGATTTAGCAATCCAGTTGCACAATTCATCTATTCCTGAGTTTTTATCGGCAACGGTTTTTAAAATTGGGATCGTTTTTACTCCTTGATGAACGATTTTTTTCAGGTTATTGGCAAAGGTATCAGCCCCATCCCTATCTGCTTTATTGATTACAAAGCAATCTGCAATTTCCATCAGGCCTGATTTGATGTTCTGAACTTCATCTCCCGATTCAGGCACCAGCACCACAATGGTTTTATCGGCCAGGCCTGCTATTTCAACTTCCGATTGCCCTACTCCTACCGTTTCAACAATGATCAGGTCGAAATTGGAAGCCTTTAATACATCAACCATTTCGATGGTTTTTGCAGAAATCCCGCCTAGTGCACCCCGGGTAGCCAGCGATCGGATGTATACGTTCGGATTATTAAACTGGCTGGCCATACGGATCCGATCGCCCAATAATGAGCCAAAGTTAAATGGTGAGGTGGGATCGATCGCCAAAATGGCTATACGTTTCCCCTGGGCAACAAAATGATTGGTTATTGCATTTACAAGGGTACTTTTACCTGCCCCCGGAGGACCGGTAATTCCCAAAACAGTTGTATCGGCTGTGCCATCTAAATCCCTTAAAATCGAATCTGCCGGACTAATATTGTTCTCAACAAGTGTTAACGCCCTTGCCAAAGCCCTATAATTTCCTGCTTTTACTTCGCTTAAAATGGATAGATGCGTATTCATCAATTAAACTATCTTTGTACAAATAAACAAAAATTATCAGCTACAAAAGCGCCCAAATAATGAAAGTTACCGGTTTTACCTTTTTAAGAAATGCAATTGTAAACGATTATCCGGCAAAAGAAGCCATACTTTCGGTATTGCCTTTGTGCGATGATTTTATAGTTGCACTGGGCAACTCATCTGATGAAACTTCCGAAATGGTTAAAAGTATCGATCCAAAGATCAGGACCATTGAAACGGTTTGGGACGACAGTATACGGGAAGGCGGACGGGTTTTTGCCGACGAAACCAATAAAGCTTTGGCAGAAATAAGCAGCGATACCGATTGGATGATCTACATCCAGGGTGATGAAGCGATACATGAAGATTATCTTCCGCTGATTAAAAAAGAAATGGAACAGGAACTTAACAACAGCAATGTTGAAGCCCTGCTTTTAAAATACAAACACTTTTACGCTTCTTACGACTATCTGGCCGAATCCAGGCGCTGGTACAGAAGAGAGGTTAGGATTATAAAAAATCTTTCTGGCGTACGGTCGTACCGAGATGCACAGGGTTTCAGGATTAACGACCGGAAGTTAAAGGTTAAATTAATTGATGCCTACGTGTATCACTATGGCTGGGTAAAACCCCCAAAAGGCCTGCAGGGCAAAGTGCGTAATTTTAACCAGTTTTATCAAACGCCGGAGTGGATAGAGGAAAATTATCCCGTTCAGGATACTTACGACATGCATAATGCCGATCGTTTGGTTCATTTTAAGGGTAGCCATCCAAAAGTAATGCAGGCCAGGATTGCCGCTGCCAACTGGAAATTTGATAAGGACTTAACCAAAGAAACCCCAAAAATGAATTTCCGCAGAAGGGTTCTGCAGAAAATTGAAGATTTAACCGGACTACGTTTATTCGAATACCGCAACTACAAAATTGTAAAATAGACTACAATTTAAATCTATCTATATTTGCATCATCTTATAAATATTATTTAATGAAAAAACCTAAAGTTTTAGTCACCTTCGATTCGATGAAAGATGCCAATTGCGGCTATTTTTCTTTTGGAAAAGGGCTGGGTGATGCATTGATCCAGGAAAACAAAGGGAAATTTGAATTTAAATTTTATCTTTTTAAACACACCCAATATCTTTTTAACGGTTTGGTTGATATCATCTACCTTTCGAGATTGGACAGGTTATTCTTTAAGCAGAAAAATGATTTCGATGTTGTGCACCTTTCTGATCAAACCTGCAGATTAAGGCCGAGTAGGGTTAATGCTAAAAAAATAATGACCGTTCATGACATGAATAAGGTACATTTAAAATTTAGCAAGCCACACCGGATCCAGGTTTATCTAAAAAAACTGGGCAAATTGATTTCACAATGTGATAAAATTGTATGTATATCACAATTTGTTGCAAATGATGTTACCCAATATTTCCCTGAAGCCAAAGAGAAAGTTAGTGTAATTTATAATGGTGCCGATAAACTCATATCAGATGAAAAATACACGCCCAGCTTCGTTCCATCAAAACCATTCTTATTCACAATAGGCTTATTATCGGTACAAAAAGGTTTTCATCTGCTTCCGGCCCTGTTAAAGGGGAATGATTTTCACCTTGTAATAGCAGGTAGGGAAACGCCACACAAACAACGGATATTGGAAGAAGCCGAAAAATATAACTGCTTAGATCGTGTACATATTACGGGGCCGATCTCTGATGGGGATAAAGCCTGGTATTACAAAAACTGTGATGCATTTTTATTCCCTTCGGTTGCCGAAGGCTTTGGTTTGCCTGTAATTGAAGCCATGCATTTTGGGAAACCCGTTTTTCTATCAAAATTCACGTCACTACCAGAGGTTGGCGGTGATGTTGCATATTACTTCGATAATTTTGAACCCGAACACATGCAGTCAGTATTTAATGAAGGAATGAGCGATTTCACCCAAAATAACCGTTGCAATGAAGCTGTTGCCCAGGCAGAAAAGTTTTCGTGGGAGATAGCGGCCAACCAGTACATGGATTTATATCAGG
>NZ_DJDT01000262.1 GCF_002432345.1 Pedobacter sp. UBA5917 | reverse complement strand
CCAAGTCCTCACTCGTACCTCGTTCCGGGCTTTATGCTACAGTCGGGTTTAAGTGGCCACAGTAATGCTACTATTTTTGTTTTTATAGCAAATTGCAAAAAAAGGGTTTTTAGCCACGGAGACACAGATCAACACGGAATAGCTTTGGCACATGATGCCTAACCCAGATTCATCAGCACAAACCTTTGTATCTAAACGGAATGGAAGCGGCATCCTTTTGCTGTCACCCTGAGCGGAGTCGAAGGGCAGCAAAAGATATAGCGAACAGCCCGACCGGAGCCTCCCGATGAAATACTGACTTACCTTTTCACATCATTAATCTATCTTTTTCACTCATCGAAACCTTTATTACCTTATCCTGTTAATTTATGCGGCTGCTTTCTTGTGAAGATAAAAACAACATCATAACTTAGCTGCCGACCAACTTATTTTCATAACAACCATGAGCCATTTTAATGATTTTAATAATGCGCAGGTAGCCAAATTGCCCAATCATTTAAAGCAATTTATTGTTGCCCAGAATTACGAAAAATATACACCGATCGATCAGTCCGTTTGGCGTTATGTAATGCGCCAGAATTACAGTTACCTTAAAAATGTTGCTTATTACCCATACATAAAAGGTTTACAGCGTGCCGGTTTAAGCATTGAGCATATCCCCGATCTGCAGACCATGAACGATAACCTGGGCAAAATTGGCTGGGGAGCCGTAACGGTTGATGGTTTTATTCCGCCTGCAGCTTTTATGGAATATCAGGCTTACCGTGTGCTGGTAATTGCTGCAGATATTCGCCAGATTAACCACATCGAATATACGCCCGCGCCTGATATTATACACGAAAGTGCCGGGCATGCGCCAATTATTGCCGATACCGATTACAATAACTACCTCAGCTATTTTGGATCTATTGGTGCAAAAGCCATGTTTTCGGCAAAGGATTTCGAACTTTACGAAGCCATCAGGAAACTTTCTATTTTAAAGGAAGCCGTAGATGCTGATGAATTTCAGATTGCCAAAGCAGAAAAAGAATTACGCTACATTAGCGAGAATATGGGCGAACCATCCGAAATGGCACTGCTTGGCCGTTTACACTGGTGGACAGTTGAATATGGCCTGATCGGCACTTTGGAGAACCCCAAAATTTATGGTGCGGGATTACTCTCTTCCATCGGAGAAAGTGCAACCTGTATGCAGGATGATGTGGCAAAACTCTGGTATAATATTGATACGATCAATTATCAGTACGATATTACCAAACCACAGCCACAGCTTTTTGTTACCGAAACTTTTCAGAACCTGATTGATGTACTGGAAGAGTTTGCAGATACTATGGCTTTTAGAAAAGGTGGATCGGAAAGCATCATGAAAGCCATTGCCTGTAAAAACGTAGCTACTGCGGTATACAGTTCGGGCTTACAGGTAAGCGGCGTATTCACCGATATGGGCATTAACCCAGATGATGAGGTTACCTTTATTAAAACCACAGGAGCATCGGCATTGGCTTTTAATGGCAAACAATTGGCAGCCCATGGAAAAGATTACCATGCAGATGGTTTTTCATCACCTGTTGGCCGTTTAAAAGATGCAGCAAAAGCGTTGGAAGATTACAATACAGAGGACCTGGAATCTATCGGTATTATTTTAGGCGCTGAAACAGTACTTTTATTTGAAAGCGGGATTAAAGTAGCCGGTACTGTTAAAGATATCATCGTTAAAGCTGATAAAGTTATATTAATTGCCTTTAGCGGTTGTATAGTTACCGAAAGTAATGGAAATATACTGTTCAAACCCGAATGGGGCACCTATGATATGGCTGTTGGCGAAAAAATCGTATCAGTATTTAACGGCGCTGCAGATAAAGATGCTTATGAAGAGATTACGCTCATCAGCGGGGAGAAAACACACCAGATTAGCTACGATGATAAAACCCTAAAACTGCATGCGTTATATAAAGTGGTAAGGGAGATTAGGGAAAGTGGCGAAAAACAGGAAGAACTTGACCAAATTTTTGAACAGTTGAAAACCGATCACCGTCAGGATTGGCTTTGCGCACTTGAAATTCTCGAAATTATATACCACAAAAAAATCTATCACCAATTGGAAAAAGAAATCCAGATATACCTCGAAATTAAGGCAGGCAAAGAGTTAGATCATACGAAATTGATCAATGATGGTTTGCATGTGATTAAAAATCCGGTGAGCCAACTGCTGGTAGAAGATTGATATCGTCCTCGTTTGTAACGGGGACGGATGAGATTCACATTTGTAATGTGATGTATCTTATTCGAAAAACAAGTTTTTTTTAATTAAACTTGACCATGAATCAGCGATAAAATCGCTGTTCTCGATAATCCTCGTTACAAACGAGGACTATGTTATCTTTACAACAATTTTTAACATTTTTTAATGAACATTATAATTACAGGTGCAAGCAGCGGAATCGGTTTCGAAACGGCTTTAGAATTTAGCTTACATAAAGAAAATAAGATTGTTGCCATTGCCCGTTCGGCCGATAAATTGCGCAAACTGCTCGAAATAGCGAGGGGTATTAACCCAGATTGCACACTTTTACCGGTTGAATTCGATATCGTAAACGACGATTACGCAGCATTGGTCCCTTTTTTAAAAGAACGTTTGGGAACAATTGATATTCTGATCAACAATGCGGGAGCATTGATTAATAAACCTTTTTTAGAAACCACAGAGATCGATCTGGGCGAAATGTTGCAGAGCAATGTGATCTCGCATTTCAGGATGATCCAAAATCTTTTGCCTTTAATGCAAAGCGGCAGCCATATTGTAAATATTGGCAGCATGGGCGGCTTTCAGGGTAGCGTTAAATTTCCGGGATTATCGGCTTACTCGGCGAGTAAAGCAGCATTGCATACCTTAACCGAATGTTTAGCTTTTGAATTGGCCGAAACTGGGATCAAGATCAACTGCCTGGCATTGGGATCAGCACAGACAGAAATGTTGGAAGCTGCTTTTCCTGGATACCAAAGTCCGGTGATGGCTTTCGAAATGGGAAAATACGTAGCCGATTTTGCAAAAACCGGACATAAGTTCTTTAACGGTAAGATTTTACCTGTTGCCGTTACTACACCATAATATGATAATTTTTAGTAATTTACACATGTAATCTAAAAACTAAAAAAAATCTATGGAAACAAAATCTCCCTTTGAATCAAATTCTCCTTTTCAAACCGCGGACAATGGAAAAAATGCGGCTATAGTAAGCTACTTTTGGTTTATCGGATGGATAATTGCTTATTTCGCCATGTATAAAGATAACAAGACTGAGTTAAGCCGTTATCATTTAAAACAGACGCTGCTATTCCATTTGGTATCCACTGTTTTGAGCTGGGGTTTAAGCTTATTTTTAATCCCGGTAATTTTTGCAACAGGTTTTGGTGGCAGTTATTATATTCTCCGCGTTATTCAGGTTGTACTTTTTGTATTTTGGATTATCGGATTAATTGCCGCAATCCAAGGGCAGAAGAAACCTATTCCATTAATTGGCGATAGGGCACAAACTATGTTCCCAAGTATCTAACAGAACCAAATATTTTATTTAAGGTCTGGGCATTTTGTCCAGACTTTTTTGTTTTAACTCATTTTCAACATTTTAATCGACTTTAGATATTTTTTATATCTTTGGTTCCAACATATGAAGAAAATAATACTTGCCATTTCGTTTCTCATTTTGTCTGCCACGGCAGGAAAAGCCCAAACAACCATCTTACCCGCACAATACCAGGAATTGGTAAAGCAATTGGTTGCCAACCTCCCAAAAACTGCAACGGTTACCGAAAATACCAATCAAACAAACTCCACTTCACTTATCGATTTTGCAAAAAGCATGTTGGGGATTCCCTATCGCTATGCTACAAGCAACCCAAAAGTTGGTTTCGATTGCTCAGGTTTTGTAAGTTATGTGTTCAGTAATTTTGGTTTTAAGGTTCCCCGTTCTTCACGCGAATTTCGCTACGCAGGTAAAGAAACCAGTTTAGAAAATGCAAAAGTTGGCGATGTACTGATTTTTACCGGCAGTAATTCAAGGGTACGAAGAATTGGTCATGTTGGCATTGTTTATTCTATTGATGAAAACGGGATCAAATTTATCCACGCTTCTTCGGGTAAGGCACATCAGGTAACCATTACCGATCTTGATGGCCATTATAAAGCCCGTTTCATGAAAATTGTAAGTATTCTTTAGTTACTTTTTATACTTCCACATTCTCGTTTTACCTTCTGCAAGCCATACCAGGGTGGTTTCTAATCGTTTTAACCTTGTAGCTTCTGTTTTGGCTTCTTCGAGCCACATGATATAATCTTTTTTATTGGATGGACTAAAATTCTGGAAAACGGCTAAGGCTTCGGGATCCTCATTTAAAGCCTCCATAAAATATCCGGGAACAATGAGTTCCTTCTTTTCAGTAGATTTTGGCTTTGGTGGTAATTTTATATTGTCCTCATTCAATTGGATAGCCTGCTGGATATAAGCAATAAGGATTTCGTTAGCTGGCAGATCATCGAAAGATGTTATTTTACCCAACCATCCCATTGCATCACTACGTTCTTTAAAAATGCCGTATTCATCCTCCATTAACGAACCTTTCCAAAAACCAAAAGCACAATGATTTTTGAACGATGCCATGTGGCAAACGGTACCTTTATAATCAAAAAAGGGCATTCCCCATTTAATTTTTTCCTCAATCCGGGCATCGGCCTGATGAACCAGATTTCTTAAATGATCTAAAATCGGAATGGCAAATTCGGCCGAATTGATGATGTATTGATCTACCTGAACAAGGGTATGCATGGCTAAAAGTTTAGGTTATTAAATTTAAAGCAAAACAATCTTTAATGCAAGTTCAACTTCGCCAACATCCAGAAATTTCTTCGCCAGTTCGTGCAGTTCCCTTTCGCGGTTTGTACTATCGCCAATAGTGGCATCAAGCACTTCTTTTACATCGGTATGGGTACTGATCAGGTCTATTTCTTCGTCGCTTGGTAAATGTTCAACATTGCCCAACATACCCAGATCGTTGCCTGTTAACACCTTAGAAAGGCGGACTGATTGCGGCAAACGGTCAACACCTATTCCTAATTTTGCGAGGGGCTTTGCAACTTTAAACAGGTTATCGTTTGTAACCCTGCAATACCAATCGCCTCCCAAACGTGCAACCAGATCTATTTTATGCTGATCGATCCTGCCATTTTCGTCCAAAATATCTTCGTTAACGTGGATCAGCTTTATTTCGGCCAAAATCAGGTTTCCTGCACCATGATTATCCCCTAATGAAATTACATCATTTACCACACATTCAAACTGTACCGGCGCTTCGGCAACCCTGGGTGGCTTAACTAAATCTGATTTCAGCATGGTAAAACCGGCTTTTTCGAACTCATTTACACCTTTGGCGTATTCGGTACTGGCCAGGCTCATCTGCTGCACCATATCGTAATTAACAATATTGATTACACACTCTTTAACCTGATGGACATTTTCTAAAGTATGTTTAGTGGTATTATCGCGCACCCGCCTTGCAGGAGAAAAAACACAGATCGGCGGATTGGTACTGAACATATTAAAGAAACTGAAAGGGCTTAAATTGATATTCCCTTCGGCATCTATAGTAGAGGCAAAACAGATCGGCCTGGGCGCAATGGCATATTGCAGGTAGTTTTGGAGCTCTACAGGGGTTAAATTGGAGGTGTTTAAGGTTAGCACGGATAGTTCATTGTTAAAAAGTTGGAATGTTTTAATGTTGGAATGTTTTGGACGCACAATCAAGCGAGCGGTATAGTTTAAAGGTTGAAAGGTTTTAATGTTCTCAATGCATAATCAAGCAAACGATACAAGTTAAATGTTGGAAGATTCGAACATTAGGAAGTTAAAAGCATAGCGAACAGCAATAAGCTAAAAATCATGTTCCTCTTTTAAGAGCTTTCTTTTTCTTTTCAAAGTCCTTTAGGTAATCTATGAACCTTTTAGTTTTGGATGAAAATTCAATGCATTTATCGTAAAGAAATTTATAATCAGCATTAGAAAGTTTTTTGGCTTCTTCCAATATGATAATTTTATTTCTAAACTCACCCGACGAACCTTTTGCATAAACTAAAAAACGGATGAAATCTGGATTGTTGTTATATTCAAATCCTTCGGCTACATTATCAGACATTGACATGGCTGCTCTTCTAAATTGATCTTTTAATCCAAAATCCGATTTCATCGGTTCTAAATCCGAAATCCTGTAAGCCTCAACCCCAACCTGTTTGGCTAATTGCCAAATTTCTAAATCTTCAAATTTTTCAACTTTTGCCATTATTAAAATCGTATAAATTAAAATATTCTAAAATATAATTAATTTATAATCAGAGCCCTAAAACTCTACAAGATTTCTGCCTTAATGTCAAAAAAAATATAACTTTTTAACCTTTTACAATATGCTAAACAACACATCCAAAACATTTAAACTTTTCAACCTTACAACATCCTAAACATCACGCCTGGAACATTCAAACTTTCCAACCTTACAACATTAAACCTTTTTCTTCAAAGCTAAAATCGAAAAATCCGTATCGGCCTTTGTAATGGTGTTGGTTAAAGCGCCTAACCCCGTAATTTCCATTTCAACAACATCGCCAGGCTGTAGCCATTGTACTTTATAATCGGGGTCGTTAAGTAGGCCTGTACCGTTCAATTCAAGAAAACAACCTGTTCCCACTGTTCCCGAACCGATTACATCACCCGGAAGAATATCGGCGCCATAAGCACAGCGTTCGATAATTTCGGCAAAAGTCCAGTCCATATCTGCAGCGTTTCCTTTCGAAACTTCGATACCATTTACCCTGCAGGTCATTTTAAGATCGTATGCGTTGCCCACATGTCCTTCTTTAGGTGCAACTTTATATTGTAAAAGTTCATCTGGGGTAACCAACCACGGACCGATCACAGTAGAAAAATCTTTCCCTTTGGCAGGCCCCAAATTCAACAGCATTTCTTCCATTTGCAGTGTACGGGCGCTCATATCGTTCATTACCATATACCCTGCAATGTATGCATCAGCCTCAGCCGCCTTTATATTTCTTCCTTTTTTACCGATAACAACTGCCAGTTCCAATTCAAAATCGAGTTTATCAAAATGATCCGGCATACATTCAATTTCGCCTGTACCCTGGATAGCGTTATGGTTGGTAAAATAAAAGATCGGATATTCGTCGAACTGTGGGATCATATCAACCTTTCTGTTCCTACGGGCCGCAGCCACGTGCTGACGGAATGCGTATCCATCACGGCAACTGGTAGGATGCGGAACAGGAGCCAGGATCTCATAAAAAATTTCTTCCTTTGCGTTTAAACTTCCTTCTTTAATCTGGTCATCAACACGTTTTGCCCTTTCCATCAATACCTCTCCACCCTGCAAAAACTCGTTCATGTTATCGGGAATCAGCTTATCGCAGCTATTTAAGTTATAGATATGTCCATCTACAAACACACCAAGATGCTCTCTGTCTTCGGTTTTATAGGATACTAATTTCATATATCATTTGGTTAAATACGCGGTAAAGCTAAGCAATTAGGCTATTCAAAATCAAACTTGTTCCGTATTATTTTAACACGGTATATTGTTGAAGGTTTGGTTTGATAAGCGGAAAATCTTTTGGCTGCAGGTTTTTGTACCGTTTTTTATTGGAGAGTAAATTACCGATCAACAATCCGCCCGATACCCCTACAGGTACGCCCGCGGCAATGAGTACAACCGATCCTACCAATTTATCGCTTTTAACGGCTAATACAAAAAAGGTAAGTCCGCCAGCGATAGCCAATGGTGCTACAATTCCCCTGCGATGGATGGATATCGCGCTGATGCTATCAGCGCTAATTTTTATCGTGTCCTTCCGGTTCCTGATAATAGTCATGCCATCATCCGAAACGGCATAAAAAATACCTCTTGTGGCATTTCCGCTCCGATCAACAACCCTAACATTGTATTTGGCCTTGTGCTGTGCAAAACCAGTGTAACTCAACGCAAAAAAAACCAGGAATGTAAAAATAAATTTCATTGGGATAGTGCTATAAATAAGTAATTAAAGGTAATTAAAATTTCAAGTTTTAAATAAAATACTTACCTTGGCTGCATTAAAACCATGATCTTAAAAGCATTACATATTAACCTTGTTAACGACGCCATCGCTGCACGCCGTTATAAGATGCTATCCAAGCTGATCATGGCCCAATATTCTCTGTAATTTACTTACCCTTTCTTTTTAATTGAAACGCATTTGCGTTTTGATTGTTTATTCATTAGGATTTTTTTCTTTCTAACCATAACATCATTTTATTATGCCTATTTATCACAAATTAGGGCAAATTCCAGCTAAACGCCACACGGTTTTCCGTAAACCCGACGGAAATCTTTATGCCGAGGAATTGGTATCGACCGAAGGTTTTTCCAGTTTATATTCGCTGGTTTACCATTGCCATCCGCCAACCATTGTAAAAAGCCTGGGCGAACCGTATAGTGTAGAGCCCAAAATTGCACGCGAGAAACATTTAAAACACACCAGCCTGATCGGTTTTAATGTTAAACCGGAAGATGACTTTTTAAAAAGCCGTAAACCGGTATTGGTAAATAGCGATCTGCATATTGTTTTGGCCGCACCAAGAAAGTCAATGACTGATTATTTTTATAAAAACAGTCAGGCCGACGAGATGATCTTTATACACGAAGGTTCGGGGAAACTGAAAACGGGCTTTGGTGAAATTAAATTTGCATATGGCGATTACCTGATCATTCCAAGAGGAACCATTTACCAGATGGAATTCGATAACGAACAGAATAGGTTGTTCATTGTGGAAAGTTTTAGTCCGTTAAGACCCCCTAAAAGATACTTAAATCAATTTGGTCAGTTAATGGAGCATTCGCCTTATTGCGAGCGTGATTTAAGATTACCCGAAAACCTGCAAACACACGATGAATATGGCGATTTTAAGGTATTGATCAAAAAGCAGGGTTTAATTTACCCATATACTTACGGTACACATCCCTTTGATTATATAGGCTGGGATGGATACCATTACCCTTACGCTTTCTCGATCCACGATTTTGAGCCGATAACAGGCCGCTTGCACCAGCCACCTCCGGTACACCAAACTTTTGAAGGACATAATTTTGTAGTCTGCTCTTTCGTACCACGTAAATACGATTATCACCCTGATTCCATACCTGCACCTTATAACCATAGCAACGTAGATAGCGACGAAGTGCTTTATTATGTTGATGGCGATTTTATGAGCCGCAAAAGTGTGGTTAAAGGACAGATTACATTACACCCAGGCGGTATTCCCCACGGCCCACACCCCGGAACAGTTGAAAAATCAATCGGAAAGGAAAAAACAGATGAGTTAGCGGTAATGATCGATCCTTTTAAACCCCTAATGCTTACGCAGGATGCATTGGATATTGAAGATGAGAATTATCACAAAAGCTGGCAGGAAGGATAGGTTTTAGTCCTGAGTCTATAGTCCGAAGTCGGAAGACCGGGGTCCGAAGATTAGGGCGGTTAAACAACACTCAATCCGAAGTCGGAAGACCGGGGTCCGAGGTTAAGAGCAACTGTACAACGCTAAAAGCTTTCAACATTTAACATTACAATAAAGAACAACAACGTTGAAACTTTACAACCTTCAACATTTCAACATTTAACAACAACACATCCGACTTCGCCCCCCCCGGCCTCGGACTTAATAAAACAACAAATGGAAACACAAACATTCGCAGAAAAAATAGCTAAAGCACCAGATTTTCTGCCTATCAATGGAACAGATTATATTGAATTTTATGTGGGAAATGCCAAGCAGGCTGCCCATTATTACAAAACCGCTTTTGGTTTCCAGAGTTTGGCCTATGCCGGACCGGAAACGGGCGTTCGCGATCGCTCATCGTATGTATTGCAGCAGGGAAAAATCAGGTTGATTTTAACTACAGCATTAAAATCGGATCACCCGATTTCGGAGCATGTTAAAAAACATGGCGATGGGGTAAAAGTATTGGCACTTTGGGTTGATGATGCTTACAGTGCATTTGAAGAAACCACTAAACGTGGCGCCAAACCATACATGGAACCTAAAACCTTAACGGATGAGTACGGTGAGCTTAAAATGAGCGGCATTTACACTTATGGCGAAACGGTACACATGTTTATCGAGCGTAAAAATTACAAAGGAACATTTATGCCGGGTTACCGCGTTTGGGAAAGCGATTATCAACCCGCTGATGCAGGCCTTTTATACATCGATCATTGTGTGGGCAATGTGGGCTGGAACCGTATGAACGAGGCGGTGCAATGGTATGAAGATGTAATGGGTTTTGTGAATATTTTATCGTTTGATGATAAACAGATCAACACAGAATATTCTGCTTTGATGAGCAAGGTAATGAGTAATGGTAACGGTTATTCGAAATTCCCGATCAATGAGCCTGCAGAGGGTAAAAAGAAATCGCAGATTGAAGAATACCTCGAATATTATGAGGGTGAAGGTGTACAGCATATCGCTGTGGCTACAAAAGATATCGTAAAAACCGTTAGAGAATTAAAATCGCGTGGTGTAGAATTTTTAAGCGCTCCACCCGAGGCTTATTATGATATGATGCCGGAACGCGTAGGTAAAATTGACGAAGAAATATCTTTATTGGAAAGCCTGGGCATTTTAGTCGATTGTGATGAAGAAGGTTACCTTTTACAGATTTTTACCAAACCAGTTGAAGACCGCCCTACCCTTTTCTTTGAGATTATCCAGCGTAAAGGTGCACAGAGTTTTGGGGCAGGAAATTTTAAAGCGCTTTTCGAATCGTTAGAACGCGAGCAGGAATTAAGAGGGAATTTATAACAATTCGTCATCTCGAGCGGAGCACAGTGTAGTCGAGAGATCTATAATACAATATTTTCTTTGTAGATCTCTCCATTTCGCTGCGCTTCAGTCGAGATGACGATTTTTCGTTTACAACACCTCCCCTAAGTGTTTATAATTCGATTTTACCGTATCCAAAACCTCACCCATTTTACCGCCAAGCATCAATTTGGCCATCGATTCCGTCATACCTTTTATCTGTGCCCATTCTATTTTTGGTGGCATGGCCAAAGCATTCGGGTTGGTGAGAATATTTAATAAAACAGGCCCACTTTCGGTTAGGGCATGGCTGATTGCTGTTTCAACTTCTTCGGGTTTGGCCACCGTTATTCCTTTAAAACCCATGGCCTGAGCAACCAGGGCAAAATCCGGGTTAACCATATCTGTTTCATTATCGGGCAAACCGTCAACTTCCATTTCCAGTTTCACCATTCCGAGGGCCCTATTGTTAAAAACAATCAGTTTTATGGGCAAATTGTATTGTTTAATGGTAGCCAGATCGCCTAAAAGCATCGATAAACCACCATCTCCGCAAAGCGCAATTACCTGCTGTTGCGGGTGGGCCAGCGCCGCACCAATAGCCATTGGCATGGCATTGGCCATAGAGCCATGGTTAAAAGAACCCAGCATTTTACGTTTGCCTGTTCCATCAATAAAACGCGCTCCCCAAACACAGCACATTCCGGTATCAACCGTAAAAATGGCATCATCAGTTGCCAAACGGTTAATCGTATCGGCTACAAATTCGGGCTGAATCTTGTTTTCTTCGCCCTGATCTTCAACATAAACCTGTTGGCGCTCTTTAACTTTCTGATAAAATTCCAGTTGCGATTTTAAAAAGCTTTCATCTTTCTTTTCGGTAATGAGCGGCAACAATGCTTTGATCGAATCGCTGATGTTTCCACATAAACCCATGGCAAGTTTTGCCCTTCGCCCCAAACGTTCAGGTTTCTCATCAATCTGTACAACCTTATTTTTTACAGGCATAAAGTTTACGTACGGAAAATCAGTACCCAGTAAAAGCACTACATCTGCTTCATGCATGGCATGGTAACCCGATGGTTGGCCCAAAAGTCCGGTCATGCCTACTTCGTAAGGATTATGATATTGAATTCCCATCTTACCCCTGAACGAAAAACCCACAGGAGCTTTTAATTTAGCGGCAAGTGCGACCACTTCATCGTGTGCTTCGGCGGCACCTATGCCACAATAGAGCATAATTTTCTTTTCGCCATTAAGTAAAGTAGATAAATCGTTCAATTCCTGATCAGAAGGGCGGATAACCGGCTTGTTGTTGAACAGCTGCATAGAAGTTACACTTTCTACTGCATCCATCTGTGCCACATCGCCAGGCAAACCGAACACCGCCACCCCTTTTTTATGAATGGCATGTTGAACAGCCGTTTGAAACATCCGTGGTGCCTGTTCGGCAGTGGTAGCTACCTGATTATAGTAACTGCAATCGTCGAATAATTTTATGGTATTGGTTTCCTGAAAAAAGTCCATTCCAAATTCCCCTGTAGGGATGGTTGATGCAATGGCAATTACCGGAACATGGGAACGATGTGCATCGTATAAACCATTAATTAAATGCACATGCCCCGGACCACAACTACCGGCACAACAGGCAATTCCATCAAGCTCGGCTTCGGCCGCTGCTGCGAAAGCACCAACCTCTTCGTTGCGTACATGGATCCACTTTATTTTGTCATTTCTTCTTACAGCATCGTTAAAATAATTCAAACTGTCTCCGGTAACGGCATAAACTCTTTTTACACCAACCTCAACCAGCATTTCTACCAATTGTTCTGCAACGTTTTTACCCATGAAAGTATTTTTTAATGAGGGATTTTATATACCTAATAAATAACCGAAGCGGGGATATTGTTTTAAAGTAAATGCAGAAAAGAAATTGATATACCCACCGCAATAATTAGACTATCAATTGTAACATAAGTAAGGCTATATCAGTAGGATGAAGTTTTCTTCACTAAAACTTCATAAATGAAGTGCACCTTTGAAATAACAAAACACGAAGCGATTTCAATTTTGTTAAATTCTAAAAACTCATAATTAGTTTTTTAGTTTTCCGGTTACCCTTATCTGATACCTCATGTATTGCAAAATACATGAGGTTTTTTTGTTAAATTAGCTAATATATACCTATCCTATAAGTTATGAAAAGCAAATTGAGTACAATTCTAATTTCAACGCTATGTTTATTTAATTTTGGTTTCACTCAGGCAAAATCAACTGTTCCCAGCTATTTTTCAGAAAAAGAGTTTAATAGTTTCTTTCCGCAGCGGAATAAATTTTACAGTTACGCTTCATTGAGTAAAGCCATTTTGGCCATGTCTTTTATTAAAATCAAGATAGAAAAACGTGGCGACTGGATTTATAAAATCACCAGGACCGATAAAAGGAATAATAAAGAAACCGTTATCAGGCAGGATAAAGACTGGAACGAAACCTGGGCAAAAGCAAAACCCTACAGCATTTTAAATATAGATTATGCTGATTTTGGAGCTTCAAAAGATAATAATGTAAACAAGAAAGAACTTGCAGCACTGTTTGCACATATTGCCCACGAAACCCGCAATGGTATCAACAATAAATATAATGATGGTTTAATGCTTAACCACGAATTGCATACCAGTGCGAATTATGTTGTTGCCAATGTTAATTATCCGGCTGTAGCCTTGAGAAAATATTATGGCCGTGGTCCTATTCAAATCAGTTACAATAGTAATTATGGTTTTGCTTCTGATTGTATTTTTGGTGATAAAAACATCCTGCTCAAAAACCCCAACCTGGTTGCCACTAATGCAATAACCGCATTTGAAACAGCGATTTATTTCTGGATGACGCCCCAGGGTGCAAAACCATCGCCACATGATGTAATTACTGGTAAATGGAAACCTACTGCAGCAGAAACACAAAAGGGATACAAAGCGGGTTTCGGTATGACGATCAACATTGTGAACGGAGCATTAGAATGTAATAAAGGGACCGAAATGCCTGCCATGAAGAACAGAATCGGCTTTTATCATTACTTTTTGAAAAAGCTTAATGTTACAGATGCCAATTGTTATTGCGATTGTGCTAAAATGGAGCCTTATCCGGGTTAAGAGGTTGAGTTTTTCCTCGCGTTGCCGTCATGATGTCCCGAATTTTCGGGATCAGCATCTTTCACGCTATAAAGACCCTGAAATAAATTCAGGGTGACGACTACTCATGTTTACTCCGTACTTTCTTTAAGCATTTGGTACAGATCTGTTGCGCCACCATCAAATTTGGTTCCGTTTACATAAAATGATGGGGTGCCGTTTACGCCGCTGCGCATACCACTATCAAAATTATCTTCAATTTTGGTTCTGATTTCTTCCGAAGCACTATCTTTCTGAAATTGCTCCAGATCCAAACCTATTGTTTCGGCCAGCTCATCAAATAAATCAGCATTTAAACGGTACTGGTTTTCGTAAAGTGCATCGTGCATATCCCAAAATTTGCCCTGTAAAGCTGCTGCTTCTGCCGCAATTGCTGCCGGAAAAGCATATTCGTGCGCATTGGCCAAAGGAAAATGACGGAAAACAAATCTGATCTGATGACCAAATGTTTCCTCAATTTCTTTCATAATGGGATAAGCATCACCACAGAACGGACATTGGTAATCGCCAAACTCTACTATGGTAATACTTGCTGAATCATCACCTTGAATATGATCCTGATCGTTTATCTCGGGTTTTAATGTGCTCATCTTATTTCTTGCTTAATTCTTCCAATGCCTCTAAAATACCATCAGCGCCAGGATTAACGGCTATAGGAGATAAATAACTCCAGGCAATTTTGCCTTCTTTATCAATTACGAAAAGTGCTCTTTTACTTTCGCCAACTTCTTCATCGTACACACCATAAGCTTTAGAAACCGCACCTTTTGGTTCAAAATCAGCCAATAGCGGAAAATGTAATTTTCTATTTTCTTCGAAAGCCACATGGCACCAAACACTATCAACTGAAACACCAAAAATCTGTGCATCATATTTACTAAAATATTTAAGCATTTCGTTGTAAAGGGCCATTTGATCGCTGCAAACCGGACTCCAGTCTGCGGGATAAAAAGCCAGGATTACATTTTTACCTTTAAAATCTTTAAGTTTTATTTTTTGATCAGGGGTAGCATTCAATTCGAAATCTGGTGCTATAGCGCCTTTTTCTAACATATCCGGGAGTTTAGATTTAAATCATTTATTAATTAACAGTATAGCCTAAGTGTTGTTTGGGGTTTGGGATAAAAGCTTAGCCTAATTTTTGCCTTTTGATTAAATAAGACTGGAGGATGGGATAAAAACCTTCGTTCATGTCGGCATCAATCAGATCGATTTTATATTGGGCACATTTCAGGGCAATCTGTTGCCGGTAACTGGAAACCGCAGCTGTGTAATTATCTTTTACCTGGTTGGTATGTACCTTGATGGTTTCGCCGGTTTCCATATCGATGAACTGGTACGGACGGTTTTCAAAATTAAAATCAACTTCTTTTGATTGATCAACCACGTTAAAAACCACTACTTCATGTTTATTGAATTTTAAATGCTGTAAGGCATCAAAAAATTCGTCTGTTTTATCGGCACTCGTCTGCGTGTTAAACAGGTCGCTAAAAATAATTACCAGAGAGCGTTTATGGATCAGTTCTGCTACCTGATGCAAAGCCTCACTTAAATTGGTCTGTGCATTTACCTTTGGTTTATGCAACAGTTCTTCCAGTTGGGTAAATAGATATTTCTGGTGTACAGTGGTCGATTTTGCCGGCGAATTCAACAGTATTTCATCTGTAAATAAGCTCAATCCAAAGGCATCACGCTGTTTCTTTAACAGGTACATTAAAGATGCCGCAGCCTGTATGGAGAAAATCAACTTGTTATTTTTAGGTTCCGGAAAATACATTGATGAGGAAACATCAATCACAAACTGGCAACGCAGGTTGGTTTCTTCCTCAAAACGTTTGCTGTAAAGTTTATCGGTTTTGGCGTATAATTTCCAATCGATATTTTTAACATTATCGCCGTTATTATATTGGCGGTGCTCTGCAAATTCTACCGAAAAACCATGGAAAGGACTTTTATGCAGGCCTGTTATAAAACCTTCTACCACTTGTTGGGCAAGCAATTCTAAATTACCATAGCTTGTTTCGTTCTCGTAGTTTACAACCTGCATATGGTAAAGCTAATAAAAGATTTATTAAAAAAGTAACCAAGACTTCCGAAGTTTCAAAAGGTGAAGCGCAGATCTTAAAAACCTATCAGGTTTTTGAAACCTGATAGGTTTGGGAGTATAATAAAAAAGACCTCGCAGGTCTTAAAAACCTGCGAGGTCTGAGCATCATTTTAGCTTAAAATTACTTTTTCGCTATCCTATACAAATGTCCGTTATCGGTTACCGAATAAAGCGCACCGTCTTTACCTTCAACCATATCGCGGAAACGCTCGCTTTTACCTTCCAGCAACCTTTCTTCGCCAACAATTTTATCATCTTTAATTACCAAACGGATAATGTGCGAACCGCCCAAACCGCCAACAAATAAATTGCCTTTCCACTCGGCTATGCTGTTGCTGTTATAAAAAGCAATACAACCAGGCGAGATACTCGGGTTCCAGTAATAAACCGGTTGTTCCATGCCTTCTTTCTGTGTAATGCCATCACCCACTTTTTTACCGCTATATTCTGTTCCGTAAGTAATAATTGGCCAGCCATAATTTTTGCCCGGTTTAATGATATTTACTTCATCACCACCTTTGGGGCCAAATTCGGCTTCCCATAAATCGCCTGTTGTGGGGTTAATGGCCAAACCATCAGGGTTACGCAATCCGTAGGCATAAATTTCAGGTCGCGCATCGGCATTAGCTGCAAATGGTCCGTTGGCAACCGCTTTCCCATCTGGAGTAAGGTGTAAAATTTTACCTAAAGAAGAATTTAGATATTGCGCCTGGATCCTGATATCGTTACCCGAACGTTCGCCCGTACTTACAAATAAGTTTCCGCTTTTATCAAAAACAATTCTCGATCCGTACTGAAGTTTACCGGTATAAGCCGGTGTAGCACGGTAAATAATGGTCTGGTTTTCGACAGAAGTTTCGTTAGCAGCCAGTTTGCCTTTGGCAATGGCCAATAAAACGCCTTCTTTCTGTGGCTCTGAATAAGCCCAGTAAATCATTCTGTTTTTTGCAAAGTTCGGATCTAAGGTTACATCCAGTAAGCCACCCTGACCGGATGGATCTACCTTTGGTAAGCCTGTAATCTTTTTGCTCAATTTTCCATCGGGGGTAAGGATCACCATGGTGCCCTGTTTTTGGGTAATCAGGAAACCACCGTTCGGAAGCACCGAAATTGCCCATGGGTTTTCGAGTTTTTCGTTAATGATCGAAATGTCTAAAGGGGTTTTGGTTTTGATGCCAGCAATCCTTGTCTGCCCGGCAAAAGCTGGCTTAAAATCGGCAGAAGGTTCGTTGGTTTCAACAGGATTCTGCGCCTCCACACACGAAATGTTTACACAATTGAGGGCCAAACCCGTTAATAAAATACCTAAAGTTTTATTCTTAAATAAGTTGGTAGACATGTTTTGAGTTTTTTAAATAAAGAAACAAAATTATTTTGCAATAAAAAAACCCAAATCCATCAGATGAACTTGGGTTTTAAATATGTTACAAGCCTTTGGTCTTTCACCTTTTGGCTTTAAGCTTAAATTAAGCTAATTGCTTGTTTAATTTATCTGCTAAAATTGATTTTGGAACAGCACCAACTTGTTTATCAACAACCTGACCGCCTTTAAAGTATAATAAAGCCGGAATGTTGCGGATACCAAACTGCATTGAAATTTGAGGGTTGTTATCAACGTTTACTTTTCCAACTACCGCTTTACCATCGTATTCTTTAGCGATTTCTTCTACTACTGGACCAACCATGCGACAAGGGCCACACCATTCTGCCCAAAAATCTACTAATACGGGTTTATCTGATTTTAATACAAGCTCCTCGAAGTTTGCATCTGTGATTTCTAATGCCATAACTAATTTTTTTTATGTTCAAATATATGTATTCAATTGTAATGCCAACACATCTGTAATGTCAATTTGACATTATGCAAACTCTTTTATCCGTACGTCACCCTGAACTTGTTTCAGGGTCTATCTTTATTAAGATGCTGAAATAAATTCAGCATGACGCTCTGAGGGCGTCCAAACCTTAGTTAAGCTTGTAATTTACAACATTCATTCCCATTAATTGTTCCAGGAACTTGTTATTTGGGTTTATTTTTAAATTTTTTGAAGGTAAATCGAGCATAATCTGTTTTTCGCTATCAAAAACGGCGAAGTTAAGTTGGCAGTTCTGTTGCTCAGAATTTACCTTATTGTCTGCTAATATCGCTTCAATTTCTCTCATTAGCTGATCGTTAACCCGCTCGATAGGCACCTGAATGGTTAAACTTTTGGCCAATTTATCACGCAGTTCGGACATGAGGTTAATTGCCGTGATCTTAAATTCCCAATCGCCGGCCTTACCAAAACGTTCGCCTACCCTACCCCTGATCTGTAAGAAATAACCTTCGGTTAAAAACGATTTAAATTTTAGGAAATCCTCCCCAAAAAGGGCCATTTCACTGGCATCATCGTAATCTTCGAAAACAAAAGTACCGAAGGGTTTACCAGTTTTGGTAATCCGCTGCGATGCAGTTACTACCAGGCCACCTACGCAGAGTTCGCGGTTTTTCAGTTTCTCAAATTCGGCAAGTACTTCTTCATTACTATCTCCCATGCGTACCTTGTTGATGATACTGAGCTGCCTAACACCGTGAGTACAGAATTTATCGAGTTCGAGTTTATAGTTATCCAACGGGTGACCGGAAAGGAAAATCCCGATGGCATCTTTTTCATATTTCAATCTGTCCATCAGGGCCCATTCTGGCGAAACAGGCAAACTTGGCTCTAAAATAAGATCGGCTTTAGATCCACCGAACAGCGAAGCCTGCGATGTACTTTCGTTATTCTGGAAATCGTTGGCATATTTGATAATTTTCTCAATGCCGTTCATCTTATCGTTCGGGCCGATATAGAAATACTGTGCCCTGTGCCCGCCAAAAGCATCAAATGCACCGCTGTACACAAAACTTTCGTAAGCCTTTTTGTTTACGATGCGGGTGTTAGAACGTTTTGCAAAATCGTAAACACTGGCATAGTGCCCATTGCCTGTACGTTCTTCAATAATACTTTCTACCGCTTTTTCGCCCACACCTTTAACGGCCGACATTCCAAAACGAACTTCGCCTTTGGCATTAACCGAGAATTTCAGGTCAGATTCGTTTACATCCGGACCTAACACGGTAACACTCATCTGGCGGCATTCTTCCATAAAGAAAGCCACCTGTTTGATATCACTCATGTTGTTGGATAGTACCGCAGCCATATATTCGGCAGGATAATGTGCCTTTAAATAAGCGGTTTGGTAAGCAATCCAGGCATAACAGGTAGAGTGCGATTTATTGAAAGCATAGGATGCAAATGCTTCCCAATCTTTCCATATTTTCTCTAAAGTTGTAGCATCGTGCCCTTTTTCGGCCGCCTGCTTTACAAATTTAGGTTTCATTTTATCCAGTACGTCTTTCTGTTTTTTACCCATCGCCTTACGCAGTACGTCGGCCTCACCTTTGGTAAATCCGGCCAGTTTCTGCGATAAAAGCATTACCTGCTCCTGATAAACAGTAATACCATAAGTTTCTTTCAGGTATTCTTCGCAGGCATCCAAATCGTATTTAATTTCTTCCTCACCGTTTTTACGGCGTACGAAACTTGGAATATACTCCATCGGCCCCGGACGGTATAATGCGTTCATGGCAATTAAATCGTCGAAAACCGTTGGTTTAAGCTCTTTCATGTACTTCTGCATACCCGGACTCTCGTACTGGAAAATCCCGATGGTTTCGCCACGCTGGAAAAGCTCGTAAGTCATTACATCATCAATCGGGAAATTATCCGGATTAAGGTCGATACCATGCCTTTTCTTCACCAGTTTTACGGTATCCTTGATCAGGGTTAATGTTTTTAACCCCAGGAAGTCCATTTTTAATAAACCAGCGCTTTCTACAACCGAGTTATCAAACTGGGTAACATATAAATCAGAATCTTTGGCAACCGAAACCGGAACAAAGTTGGTAATATCGCTAGGCGTAATAATTACCCCACAGGCGTGGATACCCGTATTCCTTAACGATCCTTCTAAAACCTGCGCCTGCTGGATGGTTTCGGCGCTCAAATCTTTTAGGCTCCCTAAATTTTTGAGTTCCACAACCTTTTCATACTCATCGGGCCGTAAAGCATCTTTTAAACTCTTTTCATCGAGGGTAAAAATTTTGGCCAGCTTCATGTTCGGGATCAGCTTCGCAATTTTATCCGCCTCAAACAAAGGCAGATCCAATACACGGGCCGTATCGCGGATGGATGATTTGGCGGCCATGGTACCGTAAGTAATAATCTGAGCTACCTGGTTGGCGCCGTATTTATTGATTACATAATCCATTACCCTGCCACGGCCCTCATCATCGAAATCGATATCTATATCGGGCATGGAAACCCTATCCGGATTTAGGAAACGCTCAAAAAGGAGATCATATTTAATGGGGTCGATGTTCGTGATGCCCAAACAATAGGCCACGGCCGAACCCGCAGCCGATCCCCTGCCCGGCCCTACCGATACATCGAGGTTACGCGCTTCGGCAATAAAATCCTGCACAATCAGGAAGTATCCCGGATAACCTGTTTTCTCGATGGTGGCCAGCTCGAAATCCAATCGCTCCGTAACATCATCTGTTAAGGTTCCATAGCGGCGTTTTGCCCCTTCGTAGGTTAAATGTGCCAAAAACTTGTTCTCCCCACGTTTTCCACCATCTGCTTCATCTTCGGCAACCAAAAACTCCTCAGGAATATCGAATTTAGGTAAGAGTACCTCACGGGCAAGTTTGTAAATTTCAATTTTATCAAGAATTTCCTTGATATTCAGGATCGCTTCGGGCAGATCGGCAAAAAGCGCCTTCATTTCATCACCCGATTTGAAATAATATTCCTGATTGGGTAAACCGTAACGGTAACCACGGCCACGGCCGATCGGAGTGGCCTGCTTTTCGCCATCTTTTACACACAATAAAATATCGTGCGCATTGGCATCCTTCTTATTTACATAATAGGTGTTATTGGTGGCAATAAGTTTAACGGCATGTTTATTGGCCAGGGCAATTAAAGTTTCGTTTACACGGTCTTCATCTTCCTGGTTGTGGCGCATTACCTCAACATAAAAATCATCACCAAATTGCGCTTTCCACCAAAGCAAAGCTTCTTCTGCCTGATTTTCGCCCAGGTTTAATATTTTATTTGAAATCTCACCGGAAAGGTTTCCGGAAAGCACAATGATATCTTCCTTATACTGTTCAATTACCTGCCTATCAATACGCGGAACGTAATAAAAGCCTTTTGTATAGGCAATAGACGACATTTTGGCCAGGTTATGATAGCCTTTTTTATTCTTCGCCAGCAACACCATCTGGTAACCGTTATCTTTTGCTGTACGATCCAGGTGGTTATTACAAACAAAAAATTCTACCCCAACAATCGGTGTCATTACCACTTCGGTTGGTCGTTCACCAGCTTCAATTGCAGCAGCGTTTTTAGCTTCAGCCGCTTTGTTATGGTTTAAAACGTTGTTAACAAAGTGGAAAGCCCCCATCATATTGGCATGATCCGTCATCGCTACCGCCGGCATTTTTTGCGCAGCTGCTGCTTTTACCAGATCAGGAATGCTAATGGTACTCTGCAGTACCGAAAACTGGGTATGGTTGTGCAAATGCACAAAAGTTGCCGCAGCAAGTTCCTGTTTATTGCCTGCAAGCGCCTGTTTGGAAATCCCCGAACCTTCTGCTTTTTGCTGGCGTTTGCGGATTTCATCAGAAGCAGCCTTTAAATTGATGTGCTGCAAGCCAACACCTTCGATCAGGCCTGGGTTTACTTCCCTAAAACGGGGGAAATATTCTACATCAACCTGTAGTTCTTCTTTTTTAAAAACCTCTCTTTTTACCAGCTCCAAAAAACAGCGGGTAGTGGCCTCAACGTCGGCAGTTGCGTTGTGCGCCTCGCTAAACGGCACGCCAAATAAATAAGAATGCAGCTCGGTTAAGGTTGGTAGTTTAAACCTTCCGCCCCTACCACCGGGTAACTGTAACAACTGGGCGGTAACTTCGGTACAGGTATCTAAAACAGGCATTTCGGCCAAACGGTTGGCTACACCAAAACGGTGGAACTCGCAGCCCATAATGTTAACATCGAAGCCAACATTTTGCCCTACAATAAATTTTGCCCTGTTTAAAACTTCGTTAAACTTGGCCAGCATTTCATCAAACCCAATCCCCTGCTCTGCTGCAAGTTCGGTAGAAATACCATGGATTCTTTCGGCATCGTAAGGAATATTAAAACCCTCCGGTTTAACCAGATAATCCTGATGTTCAACCAATCGCCCCATCTCATCGTGCAATTGCCATGCAATCTGTATACAGCGCGGCCAGTTATCCGTATCGGTAATCGGTGCGTTGTAATTGCGGGGCAAACCCGTGGTTTCAGTATCAAAAATTAAGTACATATTGTGCCGTAAAGAATCAGCCGTTGTAGAATAATAACGGTTCTTCAAAAATAGGGAATTTGAGGGTTGAAGTTGTCAGGATTTTATCAACAAAATGTGGTATACAAACCTATCAGGTTTTAAAAACCTGATAGGTTTAAAACAGGTTTGCGCTCGTTTCCAAACGAGTGCATAAATAGCTAAACGATTTTATCGTTTTTAAAAGACAAATTATTCAACGCCAGATTTTTCTTTTTTTTTGGAAATGTAAGGTTCAGTTTTTCATCGGGGGCTTCAGTCCTGCTATCCCTTCAAGCCTTGCTCATACTTCGCTACGGGCTTTTCGTTCTATCAGGTTTATTGAACAAAGCCAGTTGTTTTACAAACCTCGCAGGTTTAATTCGGGATGTTTATTTTTTTAAGGCCTCATTGAGGGCTTCGCCGTTTAAAAACCTGCTAGGTTTGTAGCAACAGATCAAGAAAATCTAAAAATGTTCCTGACTTACCAGATCACTCACCTCGTAACCTTTTTGCCGGCACCTTTCTATAATATGTACCAATAAATCGGCTTCCATTTTCGGTTCGCGGGCCATAATAAAAAGGTATTTTTCATCGGGATGCCCTACCACTACATAACTATAATCAGCAGCCAGTTCAATCACCCAGTATCCGATTTTAAAAGGCCATAAAAACTGGGCCTTCATATCTCCACCGGCTTTTTCATTATCAAAAAACAGTTTCGAGGTAATCGATCTTTCTTCCGGTTTTCCATCCTTGTGGTAGGTGGTATATACATCGAAATGATCATCATCAGCCAAGGTATAGGTTTCAGTAGTCTGTTTCCAATGTTTATCCAATAGTGTTGGAATGGAGTATAAAGAATACCATTTGCCCTCAAAGGCTTTATAATCAATATTTGAAATCGGTTTATTTTCCATTGCAATAGATTTCAATCAATAACCAGCAGATCGGAAATAAAGTTTTAATTATAATCGACCAACTATTGCCTGCCACCATCAATTGCTGTATGTACAGCATCAATATGCTCCACTGAGCGTAGCGAAAGAACCATATTTCCAGCGAATTTAAAATGTACAGAACAGGTCTGTAAGTCAATCAAATTGACTAAATTTTGAAACAAATCGCAGCTGTTTAGCGTAAAGATTATCTACGTCATGATAAAACCTGAATTTCCATTCGTTGCCATACCGTTCTGCTAAAATATTTTCAGTAATCCGGTTATTAGTCTCTACACTATCTCTAAGCCAATCAGAAACCATGCATCCGCCCACCGTTTTAAATTTAAAACCATATTGCTTGGCGATAACCGTTTCGGTCAGCTGTTTTTCGAAATCAGGCAATCCATATACCAGCATAACAAGCTCGTGATGATGCTCTTTCTTATCTTTTTTCTTCAGTTTACAACCAGACATATTAAAAATCAACAATACTAAAAAAAGTATTCTCATAAATGGCCTTTAATATTAAGATGCGGCATGTTTTTATTTCCATAAATATAATTGAGTTTTGAAAAGCATTTTTAAACCTTATATTTATTTCTACCTTCGATGGATATTTAACGATGAGCAAACCAAAAAAATATAATATATGAAAGTAACGGTTGTTGGTGCAGGCGCAGTTGGCGCTACTTGTGCAGATAATATTGCCCGCAAAGAATTGGCGAACGAGCTTGTTTTATTGGATATTAAAGAAGGTTTTGCCGAAGGCAAGGCAATAGACATGATGCAAACTGCCACGCTTTTAGGCTACGATACCAAAATTGAAGGTGTAACGGGCGATTACAGCAAAACCGCTGGTTCGGATGTAGTTGTAATTACTTCGGGCCTGCCTCGTAAACCGGGTATGACCCGCGAAGAACTGATCGGCATTAATGCAGGTATCGTAAAAGGCGTTGCCAAAAATATTTTAGAATTCTCTCCAGAGGCCATCTTCATCGTAATCAGTAATCCGATGGATACCATGACCTACCTGGCATTAAAGTCATTGGGCTTGCCTAAAAACCGCATCATTGGTATGGGTGGCACATTAGATAGTTCACGTTTCAAATTTTATTTATCGCAGGCACTAAACTGCAACCCTAACGATTTACAGGGTTTTGTAATCGGCGGTCACGGCGATACTACAATGATCCCTTTAACCCGTTTGGCTACCTACCAAAGTTTACCGGTAAGCAATTTACTGGATAAAGCTACACTTGATAAAGTTGCTGCAGATACGATGGTTGGTGGTGCAACCTTAACCGGATTGATCGGAACTTCTGCCTGGTACGCACCTGGTGCGGCTGGAGCAGCATTGGTTGAAGCCATTTTACGTGATGAGAAAAAACTATTTACCTGCTGCGTTTCACTTGAGGGTGAATACGGACAGCATGATATCTGTTTAGGTGTTCCGGTAATTATAGGCCGCAGTGGCTGGGAAAATATCATCGATTTTAACTTAACCGACGATGAGCAGGCGGCATTTAACAAAAGTGCCGATGCAGTAAGAAATATGAACAGTGTACTGGCCGAAATGAAGCTGGTGTAACTTAAAAAAGATCGTCATTTCGAGCGGAGCGCAGCGGAGCCAAGAAATCTACCTCGAGATAGATCT
>NZ_DJDT01000334.1 GCF_002432345.1 Pedobacter sp. UBA5917 | reverse complement strand
GGATTTTTGGTCACTTCGAAAAAAGCTTCACCCTTTAAATTGATCGCCCGAACATTTGCTGCAAATTTTGAGGGGAAAGAAAGTGTACTTCCTGAGCCCAGATAAACCACAGAGCTATCTGGCAAAAGGATTTTGGAACGTTTACCATTCGGATTTTCGAAATGCTGGTATACCAGCTCGGTATCTTGTTGTGGTTTTTTAAACCTCGGAATTAAAAGTGAGGCTGAACCTATGATAACCATCACCGCAGCAGCATAGGATAAATACCTGCGGAGTTTAATGCTTTTTGATGGGAATTCTACAATATTGGATTCATTTCCGGCTGATTGTTTTTGGTGGAATTTTGCCAGTGCCTGTTCAACATCGGGCTCGTGATGTTCATCAATAGTTGACGTGGCAATTTCGTCCATCACCTCATCAAAAAGTGCAGAAAGATCATCGGTTGATAACAGCGATTTTATTTTAGCAGTTTCTTCCGCTGTACATTCGCCATTAATATATTTTCTGATGAGGTCTTTTTTTTCTGTTTTATGATCCATTGATGTTGTTCTTCAATAGACATAACACAACTTTTTGAGGACACCACCTATCAAAAAGAAAAAAAATATATTTTTATTTAGGAAGTAGGGGGTTGAATAATTTCTATCCTTTTTTATCAAATTTTAGTTGCTATCTCTGCGCGGCTGCCATGCTGATTTGATAGCTATCGGATTTAGTACAGCATCTTTCCTGCGAGATAGACCCTGAAATAAATTCAGGGTGACGACTTGAGTTAAAACATACCTAAGAGTAGCTTTTAAGTCACACTATTGACCGAAGATCAGGAAGACAAAAACAATAAAATATATGGTGCCAAAAAGAGAATGAGCGTAAAATCGGCATGTTCTTTTATGTGCTGTCTAAAAAAACTAAGCGCTGCAACCATATAATTTTCGACAGTATTTACCGAAAGGTTCATATCACTGGCAATTTCGGCATAGGTCTTATTTTCTTCACGGCTCATCTGGAATACCCTTCTTCGTGCAGGGCTTAACTCGGCAAGTTTTTCTCGGTAAATTTCTTCCAGCTGCGCATATACCACAGCATCATCTGCTGGTCTCGATGGTACGATCTCCGTATCAAGCTGTTCATCCAGCTCAACGGTTGCCAGTATTTTTTTACGGTAATGGTTGTATAAGGCATTTTTAACAGCCCGGTAAAGGTAAGGGGCAAGATCGGTTTCTATTGAAATGTTCCCCTGCTTTTTCCACAGGCCAAGCATTACATCCATTACCAGTTCTTCGGCAATAAAAGTATCTTTTATATTTTTTAGAGCATAACGGTAAAGCGGTGAATAGTAACGCTTAAAAAGAAGATCGAAGGCAGCGGTACTTCCGTTTTTGTGCTTTTCGAGCAGTACTGCATCCGGTAAATCTTTTATTTTGTTGAACATGCCTTGCGAAGAGAATCTCTGTACGGCAAAAATAAAACCTATACCCGCGCTGTATATTAAGGCAATATTAAGTTATTGAACACAAATAAACCTTACCACCATCAATCAGCTTTATTTATAGCCATGTTAACTTTATCTGTGTTTAACGAGGATAAAATCACCTTTATAACCCTTCCCACTCATAAAAACAGTATCCCGGGCAACCTTTTTTATCTTAAAAACACAAACAGCACAAATTTTTAAAGTACTGTCTGTATGGTTAAAAGTCCACTCTCCTTTACTTGAACTCTCCATATTTAACATTGAAGGACTACCTTTTTGATTCTCGTTAGCTGAAGAAAGTGGCCGGGACGAACCATCGGCATAAAAAATCCACTGAAGTCCTACGTAAGCGTATGAACCATTCTTCATTTTTTCCTTTTGTATCCAATAACTATTGTCATTTTGATATTCGAGCAGATGTTTCATATCATTTCTCCCTTTACAGCCTAAAAATGATACCGTTACGATAAATAAAACCATGTTTTTCATCAATTGAGTGGATTATCAGTAGTATTTATAATCCTGATGTGGATTATTGCTAAAATCCATACAAACCTGAGGGAAATATTTTTAATTATGATCGATCCGTGCAGTATGTAAAACTCAGTTGAGCTAAGATATCTAAAGTGGCCATAAAAATAAAGACTTCGCATTTAATTGACCACCTTGGTCACCTAAGAACATCTAAGCTGTTAAATGTCCGTTTTTGCAACAATGCTTTCCGTTTGACTATATAAGTTATATAATAACCATATAAGCTTACATCCTTAAATACCTAACACAAAAAAAAACTGATTATCAGCAATTTACACAAACATCATTATAAGTGGGACAAGGTCTGCATTTACCCGAAAAGTGGTAAGAAATAATAAAGGGGGCGATATAATCTCCCCCTTTAATAATATTACAGGAACAACCCCTGAAGTTTTTTATTGAGCTCTTAGGCCCTTAGGCTTTTTGCCACCACAATCCCTTTCGAATCTACCAGTACATTCTGCGCAACGGCATGTTAGAGGCGATTATCAGCTCCCTAATAAAGCAGCTAGTTTTTCATCGATCTTTTTTTCATCATCACTGTACACCAGAATTTTCCCTTCTTTATCCAAGAGCACATAAAACGGGATAAAATGCACCTGATATAAACTTCCCACCCTTGCAGGCATCATCTTTTTTGGAAATTCATCGATTACCTGTGCCCATGGCATCTGCTCAATGTCCATTGCCTTGATCCAGTCGTTCCACTTACTATCGTCGGATACGCTCAGGATTTCGAAACCTTTACCACGGTATTTTTCATAAACCTGTTTCCAATGTGGAATGGCTTCGCGACAAGGCTTACACCAGCTGGCCCAAAAATCGATCATTACATATTTTCCGCGCAGGCTTGAAAGCGATAGTTTACTGCTGTCTTTTTTAACTAAAGTAAAATCAGGGGCTAAATTACCCGGTAAAAGTGCCTCCCTGTCTTTAAGCTGTGTGGCGAGTGCCGAATAATACCTGCTTGCTTTAGCCTCTCCTTTAAATTGATCCAGAACCTTACCCAGTTCGGTTACCGGCATGGTTGAATTAAACCTATAGTAATTGCTAAAGGCATACACCGCTGATACAGCAGATGGGTTTTGTGTTATAAACTGCTGGATCAGCTTAAACTGAATGGCATTATACTCTTCAGATATTTTGGCACTGGCCGCTTTTAATTCCTCTTTCTTTTCTGCACTTTTTTCGGCGGTATATTGTTTGCTTATAGCCTCTCTTTTCGTTTTGAGTGCTGCAAGTGAAGGATCGTTCTCGAGGGCATCAAACTGATCCTGACTTTTGGAACCTTTAACAGTTATCTTTTTTAAACGGGCTCCTTTTCCCTGCCCGTATTTGGTATAATCGTAATGTTCTGCACCTGTGGTATCGATATTGATGTTAACAGGAGCATTTTCCAAAAACAAATTGGCCGACCAGTTGCCCGGTTTAATATTCAGCCCCAGCATTTCTGCGTTTTTCAGTTTACCTTTAAAAACAAAGGTTCCGTTTGCAACGGTAGCACTATCGATATTGGTTGAGGTCCTGTCTTCCTCATTATAACTGGAAAGGTAAATTTTTCCATTTTTTATCCCATTGAGGGTACCTTTTAATACATATCCGGCAGTTGCCTGATTTTGTGCCGATACCAGCAGCACCGAAATACTAAATAATAGCGATAAACATATTTTTTTTAACATGATATTCATTTTCATAGGTGATTATTTAAAAATACTGGCCAATTTTTTATCCATTTCTTCATCACTATCGCCACCACCGCCATAACGGCCGATAATCATCCCGTTTTTATCAATCAGGATTTTGGTTGGAAGCGAATGGATACCAAAACCCTCACTTACATCTTCCGATCGGTCGAAACCAGTTGGCGTACGTTTTAAACCACGCAGTACATGTTTCCAGACACCGATATTATCCTGTTCAACAGCCCTTTTCCACGCTGCCAAAGCACTATCATCATCAGCAACACCGATAATTTCCAGACCTTTGTCTTTATACTTGCTATATAACGAAAGCAGATGCGGGTTACCCTTCCGGCAGGGTACACACCAGCTTGCCCAGAAATCGAGCAGCACATACTTTTTCCCTTTAAAATCAGCCAGACTTAAATCCTGTCCGTTAATGTCTTTCTTGGCAAAAACCATTGCAATACTGCCTGGCGAACCCGATTGAAGGTTCTGTACCTCTTTTAACATCTTTTTTCCATAACTGCTGGCTTTAACCAAAGGCGAAAATGCTTCGTAATATTTTTTGGCTTCGGCGAGTTTCAAACCCGATATTTTATAACTGAGCATATAGGCGGCATAATATGAATCAGGGTTATGGCTGATAAAATCAAGATCGATTTTATCGCGTTTCGCATTAAAGGGGGCGAGCTGATCCCTGATTTCGGCAGCTTTTTCCCTTAAAATATCCTGCTCTGCATCGGGGCGGTTTTCTTTTTTTGCCTGTACATAAGCATCACTGGCTTTTTGGAGCTGTGTTAAAATGGGCTTGGTTTCTTCCGCTATCGGGGCTTTTTTCTGCTCCAGCAGTGCATATTCGTCGTGGGGCTTTGAGCCGCTCAGCTTAAGCGTTTTAAACTGTCCTTCGGTGAGTACCAATTTTAACTCACCCGGCGCCAAAAACAAAGTACCAAAATTAGGATCATCCATTGATGGTCTTTTCACATCGCCCATAATGTATGCCATTACCGGTTCGGTGAGTGTGCCTTTAAACTCAAATTTACCGGCGTTTACCGTAGCGCTATCCTGTACCGAACGGCCATCGGGCTGCGTGTATCTTAATTTTAATATTCCGCTTTCCCTGCCATTTAACTGGCCTTTAAGGGTAAATGTTTGCTGCGCCCGAGCGCTGAATACAGCAACTATTGCTGCCATAAATAAAATAAATCTTTTCATATGGGTAGGTTATTGTTGGTTTTGGATAATGTTCGGGTTTTCTGTTAAAACGAGCTGCGAAATCCGCATCACTACTTTTGCATCGGTGGCGTTAACCGTTATCGGTGGCGAATTAAATGAACTGTAATTCCGCACCATAGGCAGGCCATTTCTGAAATAATCGTAACTGTTATGTCCTTCAAAGGCAAGCTCTAACCTTCTTTCCAGTAAAATAGCATCAAATAATGGCTGACCGGATAAACCAAGCAAAGGCGTTAAACCTGCACGGGTATGGATCACATTTAAATCGGAAAGGGCGCCACTGGCATCGCCACTTTTTAGCCTTGCCTCTGCCCTGTTGAGGTAAACCTCTGCCAGCCTTAAATGATTAAAGGCCGCATAAGAATAGTATACGCCATTAACACCATTAAAGAAACGGTAACTGTATTTATTGGTACTCAATACATCGGTGGTATTGCCGGGATACAGATCGGTAAAGTAAAAACCTTTTCGAAGGTCGCCGGTAACCAG
>NZ_DJDT01000268.1 GCF_002432345.1 Pedobacter sp. UBA5917 | reverse complement strand
TCGACTCCCTTCGGCTCCACTGAAAAGCCTGAAAATCTTAAATTTTCAGGCTTTCTTTATTAAAAATATCCTCACATTTATTGGTTCATCCTAATCAGCGCATGGAAAATGGATGTTAGAAAAGATAGCGATATTGCAAAATTATCTGCCTTGGTTAAGGCTCTCGATAAAAAATTAAATTGATCAATTAAATTTGCAAAAACTTTGCTCACATTTTGGCACAGGTATTAGCAGGACGCTAGGATGAGTACGATTAGTAGGTTCATTTTCGTTTCCCAAACATTGAAAACCCAAATAAACCTAAACCAAAAATACCGATGATAAATGAAGATATAAATTCTATTATAACACCCTCTTCAGGAAATAAAACCATATCAATTCCTGCCAGGTATCTCATTTCGACTATTTGACCAACACGGTGGTCCTCACAATATTTCCCGGAAATTTGCTTCGAGAATACTTTGCTGCCAAAACTTAATTTCATCATCCATTTTACTTTTGTACCATAACATAAAGATGGTTTATCAATGATTTTCATTTTAACAATTTCTCCGTTTTTAAGAATTTTAAATTTGTTGAATTCATTCTTTATAAAAAAAATTGATCCAATTATTAAAATTACTCCAATTGCCGGGTATATTTTCTTCATTGTATTGGGAATTGCTTATGCCAAAATCATTATTTTCACTACCGAGACCCTGCTAGGTTTAGTTGTAATGAGATATTAGATCAATAAATTTCGGGGCGTGCATTGTACTTATAAATTTACTATATTTTCAATCATCCGATAGCCCACACTTTTAACAATAAAGATCCTGACAATAAACATTATCAAAATAAAAACAATGAAAACTGCTATATAATAATCTTGCGTATAAGCCAGTAAAGCAATTGCAATCGTTACATAAACTTCCAATTGCAATGAGATATAAAAATAAAACACAATCTCTTTTGCTTTTAAATTGATCTGAAACTTCCCTCCATCTACCCTGTAATATGATTCAGTTTTTGAACCAAATCTCCAAATACAGTACTTAAATTCAACGTTATTCCCATCTTGTTCTGTAATCTGGTATCCTGGTTTATCCACTTCCGATAATATATTTTTGATCAAATCAGACTGTGACAATTTTATAGTGCGTATTTGTTTTTTATATTGTATTTTAAACATATAAGCTAATATGGAGTTATTTAAATTCTGATGTTGACAAGACCTTAAAATCACTTTGAGATTATTGAATCATAAACGAATCAACGATTAAGGTATATAATCTATCATTTTTATACCGTTCAGCATTTTGTCTATTTACAATCACTATACCACTATATTCTGTTTCTAAAACATCGAACCCGTATTTCACCCCATTTTTCATTACGATTGTTAAATCGAAATAACCAAAGTTGGCTTTAGTGTTAGTCTCCTGTTCAATATGTTTCAAACTGTTTATTTCATTGATAAAGATTTTAAACCTGTTTATATTCAAAGAAATAGTTTGCTTTGAGCCTTTTTTATTCGTTTTATCTATAATTTCTATACGGGCAACATCGTTTTCTTTTAAAAGGACTAATTCGATTTTATGGCAGGAATAATTAATCGATATAAATAAAAACGCTAGGATAAATATTCTTAATCTGCCTATCATAACACAGTTATATCGTTTACGTTCTATTAATTTATATAAGCTTTAGTTATTGAAATTTTAAACAACAGTTTGGTCTTAGCGAGACACTAAGACCAGTAACACACTTTTATTTCCACCCTAATGCAGGCGCAACATGTTCTAAAATAGAAGATAACACATGGATGTTATAATCTACCCCTAAAGTATTCGGTATGGTTAACAACAGCGTATCTGCTTCCTGTATGGCCTCATCATTGGCCAGTTCTTTAATCAGCAGATCGGGTTCGGCGGCATAGCTCCTGCCAAACACTGCTCTTTTATCGGCCTCTATATAACCAAAGCTGTCATCCCCTTTTCCCTGTTGGCCAAAGTAATACCTATCCTGATCGTTAACGATTGCAAAAATCGAACGGCTTACCGAAACCCTTGGCTCACGCCCGTGGCCTGATTTTTTCCAGGCTTCTTTGTATAACCTGATCTGTTCGGCCTGTTGGATATGGAAAGGTTTGCCATTTTCATCAAACTTTAATGTAGAACTCTGCAGGTTCATACCATTTTCTGCAGCCCATATTGCAGTGGCGTTTGAGGCTGCTCCCCACCAGATACGATCCCGTAATCCATCAGCATATGGCTCAAGGCGCAACAGGCCCGGCGGATTAGGAAACATGGGATAAGGATTGGGCTCTGCAAATCCCTCGCCTTTCAATTTATCCAAAAACTCCATGGCTTTCCGGCGGCCCATATCTGCATCGGTTTCCCCTTCTTTAGGCTCATAACCAAAGTGCCTCCAGCCTTCTATTACCTGCTCTGGCGAACCCCGGCTAATACCCAATTGTAAACGGTGTCCGGCAATGAGATCGGCAGCACTGGCATCTTCTACCATATAAAGTGGATTTTCATAACGCATATCGATTACACCGGTACCGATCTCTATGGAATTGGTTTTTGCCCCGATTGCAGCAAGCAACGGAAATGGCGAGGCCAACTGACGTGCAAAATGATGAACCCTGAAATATGCCCCGTCTAAACCTATTTCTTCTGCCGCCACAGACAGATCGATGGATTGCAGTAAAGTATCGCCGCCAGTACGGGTTAAATATGAGGGATGGTCAGACCAATGCCCGAATGATAAAAATCCTATTTTTTTCATCTAATTGCTTATTTAACATCAAATTTAAAGATATGGCTTCATATCTATCTGATGAGCGCATCATAAAAAAGCGATATTCAGGTCATATTCCGGTTTGCTTTCTGTATTGGTGTCCACTCATTTTTAGCTGAAGGCAGATTTGGCCTGAAATTTTAATCCGAAAGATCACTTACTGCAAAAAGAAACCATTTTTCACCTTTTTTTTCAAAAACCAGTTTTTTTTCATAACCTGTATCTTCGATTACAAACTTCATTTCAATTTTTGATGAATCAGTAATCTTTTTGGTATGCATCATTTTTGGCTCTTTTAACTTATTTAACCCAATGTGGGGTAAATCACTTTTCGAAATATAACTTATGGTATTGGGATCACCTTCATCGTCCAAGGATTCATATTTAAGCGGAAATTCGATCCTCGAATGTTGAAAAACAGAATCGGTATCAAACTTCTTGAAAAACTGATCAAAACTTTCCTCTGCATGATCTGGAACAGTTTTAAGATGGGTTGTTGTTGAAGAATCGTTTGTAATTTTTCGATCTGCGGTATTAATTTGGCCGCATCCGAATGCAAAGATTAAAATGCTTAGAACATATCCTGGTTTAATCATATTTATAGGCTGCAATTATATGGTGTACGCAATTAATAAAGATAAACAATGGCTTTATGTATCTCATTACGATCTCCCATGTGTATTACCGATTACTACAGTAGAATCGGGGTTGCGGAGTAATATGCTATTTTCATCGAGTAAGGCCCTTAAAGTTTTATCGGGCAACGAATCAAGAAGAATATTTTTTAAGTAATAATTCCGCTGTTTGCTGCCCTCATCCAATCTGATAATTTTGCATTTACAGCTGCTGTTTTCGATGGTGTTCAGGATTTCTTTTGTTGAACCGAAATTACTCTGTTTAATATATACCTCACGGATACCGATCACATCATTATATTCGCCCGTATCGAAATTCCAGGAAGCAGAAATCACACTTTGATATTTTTTCTTGTCATCAAGTCGCATCAGCGATAACCTTGGCGATTCTACCGTATCCCGATCGTTGGATACATAAGAATGCACTGAAACAATATCTTTGCTCTCAAACTGCATATAACCCTTGTGGTTAAAGTTCGCACCATAACGTTTAAATACAAAATAACCATCTTTAAAACGCACATCAATTACATTGGTAACTACCTGATGGTACCTATTTTTCTCCGAACGGCGTGCCTGCGGACTCCCGATATACACTAGCCAGGTACCTACCAACTGGTTTACTTCGGCAGGCGTAGGTTGGTAAACCCCGATTTTCATATCATCGGTAATGGTTTGTAGCTTATCAGAAGCCCGGTAAGTATAAAAAGCCAGAGATAAAAAGCATATAAAAAGTACTATAGCAGCAATCCGCCAAAAACCAGGTCCAAAAATACCCGGAGTTTTTTGCGTATTCAATCCATTTTGTAACGTTTGTTCCTCAACCAGGTTGGTATCTACCGGATTTTCTTCGAAACGCTTACGTCCTACGCCATACAGATAAATATAGCAGGCGTCAACCAGAAAAGACCGTGGATTCGATACCATACCGTTACAGGCATCTTTAATCTGTCCGCCGGTAATATCATATCTTAAATTAGGATAACTTAAATTGTTTTTATTGCGATCAGGCGCATATTCCTCATGCCCTAAAGTTTCAGCAGTTACAGGCAGGCGATTGCTGATTTCGCTGAGCATTTTGGCAATCTCCTCATAGTTTTTGCGGTTCGTATTCCGTCTTACCTCGTTACCGGTAATCCTTTCGTACTTTTCAAATACCTGGGTGAGTAGATAAACAATTTCCTCTTTACCTGTTTTGAGATTCATTTTTTTAAATTCCTTTTTTGAATTTACGTTAATATCTGATTACGCAATTAACAAACATGAACAAAATATTGCGTAGCCACAAATTATTTCAATCAACATCAGGGCTTATATTCAAGTATTCACAGAACCAACAAACACATACAAATAAATGAATATCAGTAAATTAAATAAATTTCGGAAATTTTACTACCGGTTTCAGAAATCATTTATGATATTTCTAAATGCGATCTGATTAAGAATTGTGAAAAAACCCACCTTAATTAGTGTAACCAAATAGCGGTACAAATGCATCCCTTTTGGACGGATGGTTATTGAAAATTCGATAGCCTGAAACCATGAGCATTTTACGGCAAAAATAACTAACCAAACCAAGAGCAATTATTATGAGAAAATCAATCCCATTTTCTATTTTTTTTATCGAAAAACACGTCATCTCGACTGAAGCGTAGCGGAATGCCCGCCTGCTACGGGCAGGGAAAGATCTATCTCGAGATAGATTTAGCTTCGCTGAGCCTTCGGGTTCTCGACTACGTTGCACTCCGCTCGAAATGACGATGCTCATAATACCCTCACGCCCTCAACCACTGAAAACAGAACCAAATTAAAACCAAATATGATAAAGGATTACTTAACTAAAAAAACGTATTGGAGTATTGTGAGCGCCTCCAGGCCGCTCCTGCTCGCTTTACTGCTCAGCGCATTTTGCATGGTGCCGGCATTTGCCCAGCAGCTGGTTACAGGTACGGTAACCGATACCGACAAAGAAGTGCTGGTAGGTGTTATTGTACAGGTTAAGGGCAAAAACAAACCTGCCACAACCAACAGTGAAGGAAAATTCAGCATAGAAGCCAAAACGGGCGAAACCCTTGTTTTTTCTTACGTGGGTTTTACTCCCCGCGAAATTTTTGTAGGACAGAACAATAAAATTAACGTAGTGATGGAATCGAACATTGCCAACCTCAACGATGTAGTGGTGGTAGGTTACGGAACGCAGAAAAAATCAGACCTTACCGGTGCCGTTGCTACGCTGAATACAAAAATTTTGGAAGAACGGCCACAAACCAACATTGTAAACGCATTACAGGGGGCAGTACCTGGATTGAATATCTCTATCACGGGTTCAAATGCCGAAGGTAGCTCTTCGGTAACCCGCATCAGGGGGGATAAATCCATCACCGCTGATGCAAGGCCGTTGATTATTTTAGACGGTATCCCTTTTGATGGCGCATTTTCTGAAATCAACCCTAACGATATCCAATCGCTTGAGGTACTTAAAGATGCTTCTTCATCAGCCATTTATGGTGCAAGGGGTGCAAATGGTGTAATTATCATCACCACTAAAAAAGGGACCGAAGGAAAGCTGAGCATCAATTACGATGGTTTTGTTTCTTTCGATAAAGCCATCAATATTCCACAGATGATGGATGGCGAAACCTTTTGGAAATATAAAATAGAAGCGCTTAAAGCTGCCAATACCACCACACCAACGCCTGCCAATCCGGAGCCATGGTTAGGTACCATTACCCCTACCGAGCTGAGGATGCACAATGCAGGTCAATCTACCAATTGGATCGATGTAGCTACGCAGAATGGCTTTAAACAACAGCACAACCTCTCTTTTAGCGGTGGCAATAAAGGCACCAAATTTTTCGTTTCCTTTAACCATTCCAATACAGAGGGTGTAGCAATGAACGATGAGTTTACAAGGGATAATTTCAGGTTTAACCTCGATCAGAACCTTACTTCGTGGTTAAAGTTCTCTACCAATACCCAAATGGGCCGTTATGTAAGGGATGGCTGGCCACCTGATTTCGGAAGGGCATTCAGGATGAACCCACTTTCTGAAGCTTATGATGCCAACGGAAACATCAGGCTTTCCTCATGGGAAGATTCGAGCGTTGCCTTTGCCAAAAACCCTTTAAGCGCCATTAACGAACTTAACAGCGATAAAACGGTTAAAATTATCACCAATAATGCTTTCGATATTACGCTGCCGTTTATTCCGGGTTTGAGCTACAAACTGAATACCGGTTACACTTATCAGGCCAACAATTATAAAAACTACAGGGGAAGAAATACCTATGAAGGTGCCCAATCAAACGGCGAGCTCAATACCAGTTATACAGAAAACAACGATTGGATTTTAGAGAATATCCTAACCTACAAACACGATTTCGGCAAACACCGCATTTTTGCGACCGGTTTGTACTCGGCACAGAGCAAGGTGAACGAAAACAATTCGGTAACCGGAAAAGATTTTCCAAATGATGTGATGTATTACTATCAGGCCTCAAAAGCGGGTGTATTATCCGGCACTTCATCTTATTCTAAACTGAACCACGAATCGCAGATGTTAAGGTTAAACTATTCGTACGATAGCCGTTACCTGTTAACAGCAACGGTACGCCGTGATGGTTTTTCGGCATTTGGAGAAAATACAAAATACGGAATATTCCCTTCAGTAGCATTGGGCTGGAACATTTCGAATGAGGAGTTCTTTAAAAAATCATCTGCATCGAATGTGCTTTCCAATTTAAAATACCGCTTATCGTGGGGTAAAAACGGTAACGAGGCTGTAAATGCCTATGTAACCTTACCAAGTTTGGCCACTTTTAACTACCTGAGCGATGATCATAAAGCACTTTATGGCTTTTATCCGCTGCAACTGGCTTCACCAAATTTAGGTTGGGAAACTACTACTTCTTTAAATACCGGTTTGGATTTCGAACTGTTTAAAGGCAGGATTACAGGAACATTTGATGCTTATTGGTCTAATACTTCCGATCTGCTTTTAAGCCGTACCATCCCATCCATCAACGGTACCAGTTCAGTTACCGAAAATATCGGTAAAACCTCAAACTCAGGCTATGAGGCACAGTTAACCTTCAATATTTTCCGTACCAAAGATTTCAGCTGGTCATCAACCCTTAATTACTCGCATTACAATACCAAAATCAAGGATGTAGGTATTTACGACCAGAATGGCAATCCAATTGATGATGTAGGTTCGAGGTGGTTTATCGGTCAGCCCATCAATGTAAACTACGATTATGTTTTTGATGGCATCTGGCAAATCAGTAACCCCGCTAATCCTACCGGACAACAGGATCCGCGTTATATCTACTCTATCCCAGGCAACGTAAAATACCTGGATGTTGATGGTGTAAATGGCATTACCACTGCTGATAGACAGCTTATCGGTCGTACCATTCCTGATTTTACCATGAGCATGTTAAACTTCTTCAGTTATAAGGATTTTACCTTTAGTTTCTTCCTCAATGGTGTTAAAGGCATTACTGCAAGGGATGTATTATTGAATGAAAATGATATGTCGTACAGACAAAACGTACTGAACCGCGAATTCTGGACGCCCGATAATCCGATCAATACCTATCCAAAAAACGACCTGAACGGTGCAGTTAATCCATTAAAATCGGGCTATTACCGTAAGGCTGATTATATCCGTTTGCAGGATATTACACTGGGTTATAAAGTTCCGGCTAATCTGTTAACCAAAATACGCCTGGAAAGATTAAGTGTTTTTGTAAACATTAAAAACCTGGCCACATGGACCAGCTGGAAAGGCCTCGACCCTGAATTTATAGGAAGTCAGCTTGCTGCACCACAGGTGAGGTCGTATGTAGTGGGCTTAAAAGTAGGATTGTAAATTATTTAGACGTACAACAATGAAAAAGTTAATCTATATTTTGATAGCCATCATGCTGTTTAGCATCGGAGGCTGTAAAAAAGAATTTCTGCAGGAAGAACCCCGTGATAATACCTATGCAGATAACCTGTTGGTCAATTATACCGGTTTTAAAACTATGGTAACGGCTCTGCAGGGCATGATGCGCCATGAATACCGTCGTGTTGATGCTTTTGGAGGCTTCGGAAGTTTACCATTGGTGCAGCAGAGTATGTGGAGCTGTGGCGTTGATAATTCATGGAGTAATAACTCGCACAGTTCTTTCAAATTTATGTATTATCCAAAAAATATCGATCAAACCGATGCCGAACCATTTAAAGCCACTTTCGAATGGCTGTACCGCATGGTTACCACTTCGAACATGATCATTAGCAGAGCCGAATCGCCATCGGTAAACTGGGGAAGCGGAAGTAAGGACGAGATTGTAGCCACGGCACGTTTTTTCAGGGCCTGGGCCTATCGCCACCTCACCTACTCTTTTGGAGCAGTACCGCTGGTTACCGAAGAAATTAACGGGGTAAACTACCGCAAAGACTGGGACCGCACGCCTGTTGCAGAAATACGTGCAGTGATGGAAGCTGATCTAAAATTTGCCGCCGAAAAACTTCCGGCAAGGGCCGCTTCAAATACCGCTGTTTCGGGTGCATTGGCCCGCCATTATCTTGGTGAACTTTACCTGGCCATGGATAAACCACAGGAAGCTAAAAATGCTTTACAGCCATTGGTAGAAGGTGCAGCCTATAAGCTGATGACTACCCGTTTTGGCTCAAATGCCACTAAACCAGGCTGTGCCTTTATCGATGTATTCCGTTCACCATTTTATTCGCAAGGAAACCAGGAAGTACTTTATGCTTTTGTTAATACCGAACCGGAGGTAGAATCGCATGGTACCTCGGCCATTTACATCAAAAGCACTTATAAAAACTATTATTCTAATGATGTAGTAATCCGCAGGAGTAACCTAAATGCTCCCGAATATGTAAGTGGCGCCGTAACCCTGCCACAGATATTCTGGCTGGTAAACGGCGGAAAAGGTGCCGGCAGATGTGTACCTTCATTAGGTGCGCTCCGTTTGTATAATTACAAAAATCAGGGCACTGTTGACGACAGGATCTCGGATTATAGCATGGTCTGGAAAATTTACGAAAAAAATGCCGCTGGCAATATTGTAGAGTTTTTATCGGGTGGTAAAACACCGATCGATACCACTTTAACCACCGCTATGCTGGATGATAATCGCACCACCATCCAAAACTATAAATGGCCAACCACACGCAAATGGGATTATACGCAAACCATTGCTTCGAGGGGCGATGCAGACGAATCGTACAATGACGTATCCTATCTGCGCCTTTCCGATACCTACCTGCTTTATGCAGAGGCCCTGTTCAAATTAGGCGATATGGGCGGTTCGATTACCTGGATCAATAAAGTGAGGAATCGCTCTAATGCCGTTTCCATCACCACTACTGATTTAACCACCGGTGGATTGGATTTCATTCTTGATGAACGTAGTCGTGAGTTATTATCAGAAGAAGAACGCAGACATACTTTGATGCGCGTAAGTCAGGAAAAAGGTGGCGATGAAAGGGATGTAAACAATTATTTCAAACGCCGTACACGGAAATACAACGAAATAGCAGGCCGCAATGCCAGGGGAATGAACGATTACGACACTCCGGTGTTGTTCCCGCTTCCACAAGATTTTATCGACTCCAATACCGGTCGGAAGCTCAAACAGAATCCAGGTTACCATTGATAAATGGTTGGGCATCTATTATAATTTGTCATCCTGAGCTTGTCGAAGGATCAGGCTAGATTACGTGCAAAGCGTTTCGACAAGCTCAACGTGACAAAATGCATTAATAGCATAACGATCTCATTAGTCAAGAAAAACATAAACTAAAACAGAAATAAGTTGAGATATTTAAAAACACTATACGTACAGGTATTAATTGCCATCGTGCTTGGCGTAATTGTTGGGTACCTTTACCCTTCATTCGCACCATCGGCCAAACTCATCAGCGATACCTTTATCAATATGATCAAAATGATCATTGCACCTGTTATTTTCCTGAGCATTGTAATCGGGATTGCAAAAGCGGGCGATATTAAAAAAGTTGGTAAAATGGGTTTAAAGGCAATTGTTTATTTCGAAATCATCACCACCATTGCCATTATCATCGGTTTGGTTATCGCCAACATCATTAAACCGGGCGAAGGGGTTGAAAAACCCGTTACCGCAGCAGCACAGGCTGTACATGGAGCAGAAATAGACTGGAAAGAGTTTATTGCCCACATTGTTCCCGGCAATATTGTAGAAGCATTTGCCAAAGGGGAAATTGTGCAGGTACTGTTTTTCGGTGTTTTGTTCGCCATTGCCTTGAGCAAAATGAAATCAGCTGGCGATAGCGTAATTGCCGGTTTCGAGAAAATTAATCAGGTATTGTTCAATATCCTCCACATCGTGATCAAAGTGAGCCCTTTAGGCGCTTTTGGTGGAATGGCCTACACCATCGGCAAATTTGGTTTTGCCACCCTGGCGGTTTTGGGCAAATTGCTCATCACTTTCTACATTACCGGTGCTGCCTTCATTTTTATTGTACTTTATCTGGTACTAAAAGCAAACGGATTTAGTTTATGGAAACTTTTAAGGTATATCAAATCCGAATTATTGATTGTACTCGGATCGAGTAGTAGCGAGGCTGTTTTACCCAACATTATGGAAAAGCTGGAAGCCGCCGGCTGCGAAAAAAGCGTAGTAGGGCTTGTAGTTCCGGCAGGTTATAGTTTTAACCTCGATGGCACCAGTATTTACCTCAGCTTAGCTGTCGTTTTCCTTGCCCAGCTTTTTCATGTAAACCTCACTCTTGGGCAGGAAATCACCATTATCGGCATCTTGATGCTCACCAGCAAAGGCGCTGCAGGTGTAACAGGAAGTGGCTTTTTAGTACTTACCTCTACCCTAACTGCCTTAAAAATTATTCCGCTCGAAGGTTTGGCCCTATTGGTGGGCGTAGATCGTTTTATGAGTGAAGGAAGGGCCATCATCAACGTAATCGGCAATACCATTGCCACATTGGTGATTGCCAAAAGTGAAAAATTAATCGATGTTCAAAAATATTTAGCTACAGTAGAAAACCCTGAAAAGAAGTAATGAGCATGATACAGATCGAAAATACCATTATACACCAACAATTGCCTGCCGACGAGCTTATTGAAAGGGCATTATTGGCAGAAGGAAAACTGAATGATACAGGTGCCTTATGCATCAACACTGGCACTTTTACGGGTAGAAGCCCCTTGGATAAATTCACGGTGGAAGATGAGTTGAGCATATCGCTTACCGATTGGAAAAGTGATTTCAATATTCCTTTAAAAGCGCATTATTTTGTAGTGCTGAAAGAAGATTTACTGTCTTTTATAAATAATCAGCATGAAATTTTTCAACGCGTATGTTATGCAGGTGCACACGCCGATTACCGTTTAAAGATCAACGTAATTACGCAAAGCGCTTCGGCCAATCTGTTTGCCTACAATATGTTTTTAAGGCCTGATGAAATTTCTGAAGGAAATATTATAGGCGAATGGACGGTTATTCAGGCACCCGATTTCGAGGCAGATCCGGCCAAACACGGAACGCGGTCGAAGAATTTTTCGGTAATTTCTTTTGCTAAAAAAATGATCCTGATCGGTGGTACAGGTTATACCGGCGAAATCAAAAAAGGAATTTTTACCGTACTCAACTTTTTAATGCCTTCTAAATATAATGTATTGAGTATGCATTGTAGTGCCAATATAGGCGCAGAAGGCGATACAGCATTATTTTTTGGCTTAAGCGGCACAGGCAAAACCACTTTAAGTACCGATCCGCAACGATGGCTTATCGGCGACGATGAACATGGCTGGAGTAAAGATGCTGTATTTAATTTTGAAGGTGGTTGTTATGCCAAAACCATTGGTTTAAACGCTGAACATGAACCCGAAATCTTCGCCGCCCTACGCCATGGTGCATTGGTAGAAAATGTAATTTTTAAGCCAAATAGCGACGAAATCGATTTTAACGATAGCAGTATCACCGAAAATACACGCGTAAGTTACCCTATTTCATTTATCGATAGGATTGCCAAACCATCGGTGGGCGGAATCCCCAAAAACATATTTTTCCTCACCTGCGATGCTACAGGTGTATTGCCCCCCATCAGTAAACTCAGTATCGAACAGGCTGAGTATTATTTTTTAAGTGGTTATACTTCTAAAGTCGCGGGAACGGAAACTGGGATAAAATCGCCAAAACCAACCTTTAGTACCTGTTTTGGCGCACCATTTTTGCCTTTAAACCCAAATGTATATGCCGAAATGCTGGGTACAAAACTAAGGGAACACGAAATTAAAGTCTGGTTAGTGAATACCGGTTGGTGCGGTTTACCTTTTCATCAGGGTAAACGCATCAGCCTTTCGCACACACGGAAAATGGTAAATGCAGCATTAAATGGACTGCTGGATCAAATGCCTTTTGAAGTTTTTCCATTTTTTGACCTGGCCGTGCCTATCCAGTGCGAAAATGTACCAACGGAGATACTTAATCCTTATAAAACATACCAGAATGACAGCGATTATTTGGAACGCATGAAAAAACTGGCCAACGATTTCGAAAAGAACTTTACACAATATGCATCAACCGTACGGAGCAGCGTGATAGCCTGTAATCCAACATTCAAATAAAACAGAGTCCTCATGAAAAAAATAAAATTGCTGATCGTTTTCTGCTTTTTCTTTGCCTCTCTAACTATGGCGCAGGAAAAGCACCGTTTTTTTGACGATGTACAGACCATAAAAAGTTACGATAAAATTTATGCACCTGCAGCCAATCCCATCCTCTTTATTGGCAGCTCATCGATCAGGCGCTGGAGCAACCTGCAAAGCACTTTTGGCACCTATAACGTTTTAAACAGGGGCATCGGGGGTGCGGTAATTGATGACGTTACCTATTACCTCGATGATCTTCTGTTTGTTTACCAACCAAGGCAGGTGGTTGTTTATGTGGGCGAAAATGATATACCTATCGAAAACGAATCGCCCGAAATCATCCTCGAAAAAACCATTGCCCTGTACAAAGGCATCCGTGAAAAATTGCCAGATGTACCTATCATTTACATTTCGTTAAAACCGAGCCCTATAAGGGATAAGTTTCAGGCAAAGTGTATGGCCACCAACAAATTGCTGAAAGCCTTTTTCGAAAAAGAAAAAAACACTTCATTTGCAGATGTTTTTACACCGATGTTAAAAGACGGCAGATCGCGGCCCGAACTATTCGTTTCCGACATGCTGCATATGAAACCTGAAGGGTATAAAATCTGGGAAAAAGTACTGAAACCAAAACTCCTTAAACCCACGAAGTAATGAAATGGCATTTCTTAATTTTTCTACTCTGTATTGTCGCCACAGGTAAAGCACAGCAGGAATTTAACCTTTACAGCGGAAAAATCCCCAATTCGAAAGGATGTGAGGTAAAGGAAATATGGACAGAAGAGAATGGCAAACGTGGTACGGTAAAAAAAGTTACCGTGCCTACTTTAAAGGTTTTTATGTCTCAAAGTACCGGCAATAATCGTCCGGCAGTAATTATTTGCCCGGGTGGTGGTTATGGCAACCTCAGTATTTTCGATGGTGGTTATGAAACAGCTGCCGAGCTTAGTAAAGCCGGAATAGTGGCTTTTGTATTAAAATACCGCATTTCAGATAGTTTGTGTAATAAAAACAATGGATTAATTGCCCTTCAGGATGCCCAACAAGCGATTTATCTGGTTAGAAAAAATGCAGCAAAATATGGTATCGATCCTAACAAAATAGGTTATGTTGGTTTTTCGGCCGGAGGGCATTTAGCAGCCATGGCTTCTACCCATTACAACGATAAACAGGTAGATTCGGAAATCAGTTTAAGGCCCGACTTTACCATCCTTGCCTACCCCATTATCAGTTTCCGCGATTCGTTAACCGCACCGGGTTCTAAAACAAGGGTTAATCTATTAGGGAAAAATGTAACGCAACAGCAGATCAGGTGGTATTCGCCAGAACTTAATGTGGATAACCAAACGCCCCCGGCCTTTTTAATCCATGCTTCAGACGACCGGACGGCACTTGTAGAAAACAGCCTGAGTTATTACGAAGCTTTGCATAAAAGAAATATCCCTGTCACCATTAAAGTTTACCAAAAAGGTGGACATGGTTTTGCCAACTATAACAAAGCAGAAGACGATCATTGGTTACCACAAGCGGTAAAATGGCTCAAATTGAATAAATTCTTGAATTAAGTTTATTGATAAATCATTTCTGCTAAACTTATACTGTCCACAAGCGGACAGAAAATGTACGATAATGAACATGCTCAACCCTACAATACAGATAAACCCTTATTTTTTTAAGCAAATAGACCGTTAAATCCCTTTGGCACATGCTTTGGACACATAGATCAAAAAATGATCTACCTATGTTCGAGTTAAATCTTAAAATCGCATTCCGCAACCTCTGGAAAAACAAAGGTTTCAGCCTGATCAATGTAGGTGGTTTAGCAATTGGCTTGGCCAGTTGTATGATTTTGCTGCTCTACGTTAATTACGAGTGGAGTTTCGATAAGCAGTTTAGCAATTACGAAAAAACTTATGTGGTTTATAACAATATCAAAGCCAGCGATAAAATTTTCAGTGTAGATTTTACGCCAGGTGCAATGGCCAGGGAGGTAAAAACAAAACTACCGGGTATTGCCTATGCTTCGCATTCAGGCTCTTGGGGCAATCAATTAATCAGTTACGGGCAGAACAGGTTTAAAGAAAATGCGATGGCTGCCGATCCGTCTTTTCTAAAAATACTCGATTATAAATTCATCAAAGGAAACCCAAATACAGCCTTAAACGCACCGAATACTGTAATACTGACGAAAACCCTCGCGAACAAGTTATTTGGAACCGAAGATCCCATCAATAAAATTGTAAAATTTGATAATAAGGAAGAATTAAAAGTCGAGGCCGTTATAGAAGATGTGCCGGCCAACAGCAGCATTCGTTTTGATTACCTTTTACCCTGGTCGTTTTTAGAAAAAATATCGCCTGATGCAAAAAATATCAATTGGGGCGATAACTCATACCTTACCCTCATCCAGTTAAAGGATAATACCTTTTTCGATAGCGTAAATTCAGCCATGAAAGGTATCTTCAGGCAGAATGACAAAAACAGCAATTCTGAAGCTTTTTTACACCCTTTAGCCAAATTACACCTGTACAGCGATTTCGAAAATGGCAAATCGGTTGGCGGAAAAATAGACCGTTTACGGATATTCCTCATACTTGCTTTCTGTATTTTATTGATTGCCTGTATCAACTTTATGAATTTAACTACAGCCCGGTCGGGTAAAAGAGCTAAAGAAGTTGGCGTACGTAAAGCCATTGGTTCAACACGGGGGGCACTTTTCAACCAGTTTATTTTAGAAAGCATGGTACTTTCCTTTATCGGTACCGCCATTGCATTTATCCTGGTCGAAATCTCTTTGCCATATTTTAACCAGCTGTTGGGTATCGAGCTGTTTATACAGTACCACAACTGGCAATTCTGGCTCGGGCTTTTTGTACTCATTTTCTTTACCGGCCTTTTAGCGGGCAGTTACCCAGCGCTTTACCTTTCCTCATTCCAATCGGTTAAAGCTTTAAAAGGCATTAATGTAAATACCGGTTCCGGATTCTCAATACGCAAGGTTTTGGTGGTTTTTCAGTTTGTATTTGCAGCCTGTATGATTATTTTCACCACCTTTATCTATCAACAGCTCAATTACATTAAAAACAAACCTATCGGCTACGATAAAAATAATCTGGTCCAGATAACCCTTCAGGGAAACCTCGATAATGAGCAGAAACTGGAATTGTTAAAGGATAAACTGTTAAAATCAGGTGCTGCAAGCCATGTTACCTTTTTTAACGCCGATATCAATTCGAACAGCAGAAATACCTCTGATATTTACTGGCCGGGCAAAAACCCAACTGAAAGCATATTGTTTAATTATCGTTCGGCAGGTACCGATTTTGTAGCAACCATGGGTACTAAAATACTGACTGGAAGAGAATTTTCTATAAAATACAACGATTCTAACAAGGTAATCATCAATGAGGCCGCTGTAAAAATAATGGGACTGCAAAATCCGGTTGGTACAAGCTTAAAATTCTGGGGTAATCCCGTTACGGTTGTTGGCGTAATGAAAGATTTTGTTTCGGCATCGCCCTACCAAAAAGTAATGCCTATGATCATTCATCCAATAGCCAGGTTTAAAGCAGAAGTGGCTTTGGTTAAACTCAATAACAGACAGAATATCAGCACCTCACTTGCTGCAATAGATAATATTTTCAAAGAAATAAACCCTGATTTCCCGGTTGAACGTAATTTTTTGGATGAATCTTTCGAGAAAAAATTCGCTGACGAACATTTGCTGGGCACTTTATCAAACTGGTTCGGTGGTTTTGCGATATTTATTTCCTGCCTGGGTTTATTGGGTTTAGCACTTTACATGGCCGAGCAACGCAAAAAAGAAATCAGCATCCGTAAAGTACTTGGTGCAAGCATGTACAGCATCCTGAATTTGCTTAACAGGGATTTTATCAGTTTGGTAATTATCGCCAACCTCATTGCCTTCCCATTGGCCTATGTTATCATCAATAAATGGCTTTCGTCTTTTGATTTTAGGATAGGCATATCGGTATTTCCATTTGCACTGGCCACCGCACTATCGCTCGTTATTGCGATGTTAACCGTTAGTGCACAATCGATAAAAGTAGCTACCACCAACCCCACAGATGCGCTGAGGAACGAATAGCGGATTTTAAAACCTTCATCAGCATTTATTGTTTGAATTGTTTAATTTTGCACTGTGAGCAAAAGAGAAAATATCGACAGTTTTTACCAACGCATTAAATACCCTGTACTGGAGCGTTTATCGCCCGATCATCCCCATATCAATATTTTTGAGCGGGCTGCATGTGTAGGTATAGTACCCTATTCGCGGAGGGATTATTATAAAGTTACGCTCATACTCGGTAAGGGCACACTCGAATATGCAAATAAAACGCTGTATATCGACCGGCCAGCTTTAATGTTTTCTAATCCGTTAATCCCTTATCACTGGCAACCTGATGTGGGTGAACAACTGGGCTGGTTCTGCATATTTAATGATGCTTTTGTAAAACAACGTGATGAATTGTTAACAGACCTTCCCATGTTCCAGATCGACACCGACAAAGTATTTTTCCCTGATCCTGAAAGCGTTAAAGAGATTTCGCTGTTTTTTGAGAAAATGGTTGAGGAGAATAAGAATAATTATCCGCTCAAACAGGATGTATTGCGCAATTACCTCCATCTCATTATCCACCATGCGCTAAAATTAAAGCCGGCACATAACTACAACCATGATACTAGTGCTTCTGCCAGGATTACTTCCATGTTTTTGGAACTTCTGGGCAGGCAATTCCCCATCGACTCGAGGCAGCATGAACTTAAACTGAAATCGGCCAAGGATTTTGCAGATCACCTATCGGTACACACCAACCATTTAAACCGTGCAGTGAAGGAGGTTACGGGTAAAACCACAACCGAACACATTGCATCGCGAATTATGCTCGAGGCAAACGAACTTTTACGACACAGTAACTGGGCCATTTCAGAAATCGGTTATTGTTTGGGATTCGACTATCCCGGCTATTTCAATACATTTTATAAAAAATATTCGGGCAAAAGCCCTAAAGAGATCCGAAAGCCGGTTGTTTGAATTTTAGAATTATTGGTTTGAATACTTTTATTTCCGAAACAAGCACTACCCTATCTTTGTTTCATAATTAAAGGTTATGAAATACAGAAAATTAGGAAATACAGACATTGAATTATCTGCTCTAGGATTGGGCTGCATGAGCATGAACCACGCCTATGGCGAGCCTGATGATAACGAATCGATCGCTACATTGGAAAAAGCGCTCGAACTGGGCATCAATTTTTGGGATACCGCGGATATTTATGCAAATGGTGCTAACGAAGAGTTGGTGGCAAAAGTTTTAAAACCGAATCGTCAGAAAATTTTTATTGCCACCAAATTCGGTTTCGAGCTAAACACCAACGGAAAATATACCGCATTTAACGGTTCGCCTGCATACATGAAAAAAGCCGTTGAAGACAGTTTACGTCGCTTACAAACCGATGTAATTGATCTTTATTATGCCCACCGTATTGATCCCAATGTCCCCGTAGAGGAAATGGTTGGTGCCATGGCTGATCTGGTAAAAGAAGGAAAAGTACGTTACCTGGGGCTTTCTGAAGCATCAGCCAACTCGGTTAGGCGTGCACATGCTATACACCCGATAAGTGCTTTACAAAGTGAATATTCATTACTTACGCGCGAGGTAGAAGCCGAAATATTGCCGGTATGTAAAGAACTGGGCATATCATTTATCCCTTTCAGTCCATTGGCCAGGGGTTTGGTAACCAACACACTTGATGTAAGCACTTTAAAAGATGGCGATTTTAGAAAAAGTCTTCCACGTTTTCAGGAAGAACATGCCGAAAATAATAGGGGATTAACACAGGAGTTTGCCGAATTGGCTTCCGGCAAAAACTGTTCGGCCGCGCAACTGGCCATTGCCTGGGTACTTGCCCAGGGCGAAAATATTATCCCCATCCCCGGTACCAAACGCAGAAAATACCTAATTGAAAATGCAGGAGCTGTTGATGTGGATATTACAGCCGATGATCTTGCAAAAATTGAGTTATTGCTAAAAAAATACCCTGATACGGGCGAACGTTATAGCGAAGCCAATAATAAGTTTGTAGATAAGAATTAATTATACAGATATATTTCGAAAGCCCCGATGTAAATTGGGGCTTTTTTTATTAGAAATAGCTTAAAAAAATTAGAACTACACACAAAAACTGGTTTCGTGTAAATTTTATCAATAAAAACCTACAAACAAACAATATTTAAACATACATTTTCGATTTCATGTAAAATTCTGATAATCAACATTATTTAACAAAAGGAATATTAATTGCTTATCTATATTTGTTCCATATCCCACATAAACTAATGATTTATATTATGATGGGAAAAATTCCACAGTATTTTAACACACCTGAACTTTACAGTTCCCAAAAACATTATCCTATTTTCCTGATTATCCGCCCAAATCCTCCATCTGTCAGGATCTAATTTGTGCTGCTCAAATATCGTCGTCTATTTAACCTATTCTAAAAAAGGTTTTGCTCCATAAGGCCATCAAGACCTAATAAAAATCTTGTAAGATCAACCAATTAACTAACTATTAACTAACAAACCAATGAAAGCACAATTTTTAAAATCGAAAACAGGCTATGCAATTATTCTTTTCGCAGGCCTGGCAATCGCCATCAGCTGTAAAAAGAACAATACAGACAACGAAGCGTTGCAGAACCAAACCCAGCTTACCAAGGATGAAGAAATAGCCATCGCAAAAGCAGGCTTCTCTCCTGATAACGCCTTTAAAAAGGATGGTGGCTACCTGGTAGAAGGAGATATTTTTCTAGATGCCAAAAATATCGCCGTTCA
>NZ_DJDT01000004.1 GCF_002432345.1 Pedobacter sp. UBA5917 | reverse complement strand
CAAACGAGTGCATAAATAACTAGACGATTTTATCGTTTGTAAACGACAAACTATTCAACGCTCGTTAGAAACGAGCGTTAGCAAGGATCGCTGGGGAATTTTCCGCGCTTAGTTTGCGCTCGTTTCCAAACGAGTGCATAGATAACTAAACGATTTTATCGTTTGTAAACGACAAACTATTCAACGCTCGTTAGAAACGAGCGTTAGCAAGGTTTCACATTAAAAATGTGAATCTCGATCATCCGCGTTACAAACGCGGACGATGCAAAACGCTAAGGCTAGAACAGTAAATAACACCCCGTCCTAACGGACACCCCTCTAAAAGAGGGGAATAAAAAAGGCTGCCCCGGTTTGGAGCAGCCTAATAGAATTATAAGGATAATTTACTTAAAAGGGTTTGTGGTTAATCCAGAACCTATTGTTACCTAGTTCCATCCGCCACCAAGTGCGTGATAAATATCTACAACAGCGTTTAATTGTTGTTTTTTGGTTTCAATAAGTTCTAATTTTGATTGTAAAGCATCACGTTGGGTCATCAATACCTCAAAATAATCAGCCCTTGCTGCCTTAAACAAATCGTTCGAAATATCGATTGATTGTGTAAGCGCTGTTACCTGTTTTGATTTCAAGTCGTAACTTTTTTGCAGGTTGCTGATTTTAGATAGCTGATTGGCTACTTCAATATAACCATTTAAAATGGTTTTTTCATAATCAAAAACAGCCTGCAGTTGTTTCGCATTTGCTGATGAGTATTCTGCTTTTATGGCATTTCTATTGATCAGTGGTCCGGCCAGATCTCCTGCTAACGAGTAAATCAAAGATTCGGGTGTTCTTAACAGATAAGAAGGATTAAATGCCTGATAACCTATGCTGGCAGAAATACCCAACGAAGGATAAAACTGTGCTTTGGCCACTTTAACATCTAATTTCGCTGCTGCAAGTTCGTACTCCGCCTGTTTAATATCCGGACGGTTGGCCAACAATTGGGCCGGTAAACCTGTCTGCACGGTTGCAGGTACCAGATCGGTAAAGCTCGATTTATCCCTTATAATAGGTTGGGGGAATCGGCCTAATAAAAAATTAATTTTATTCTCGGTTTCGGTAATATCCTGCTGAATATCAAACTCTAAACTTTTCGAGCTCAGTACCTCTGCTTCGAATTTACGCACAGCAAGTTCGTTAACCCTTGTAGCCTGTTTCTGGATTTTCATCAACTCCAATGCATTGCTTTGCAGTTCGATTGTTTTCTTCACCGTTTCCAACTGGTTATCAGAAGCCAAAAGCTCATAATAAGAATTGGCTACTTCAGCAATTAAATTGGTGATTACAAAATTCTTACCTTCTATTGTAGACAGGTAGTGGTTAATGGCTGCTTTTTTCGAATTACGCAGTTTATGCCAGATATCTGCTTCCCAATTGGCCTGTAAGCCAAATTGATAATCGGGCAATATTTCGGGTACACCTTTACCTGGCGTAATTTCTGTAGAGGCATCGCCCGCACCCGAACTGGTGTAACGGCCAACTTTATCCAATCCGGCGCCAATACCATAACTCACACTGGGCAAAAGTTCTCCTTTTTTGGCCTTGATTTCGTTTTTGGCAATCTCGATATCCTGAAGCGTGATATTAAGCTCCTGGTTGTTTTTTAATGCCGTATCAATCAGGTTGATCAGATTTGGATCGGTAAAAAAATTACGCCATTTAACACTGGCTGTGCTTACTGTATCCTGCGAACCGTTAAAGGTAGCAGGTACATTTTTATTTTCGGTCCGTTGAGCTACTTCCGGTAACTTACAGGCGGTATATGCTGCGCATATTAACACCAAGCCAAGGCCTTTATAAAGATTATTCTTAAACATTATTCTCAATTTCTTCAGTTAATGGATGTTCTTCTTCAATTTTGATCAGCTTGTGTTTTGCTGCAATTGTTCCGAAGATATAATACAGTCCTGGGATTACAATTACCCCGAAAATGGTACCGAAAAGCATACCTCCGGCAGCAGCCGAACCAATGGTACGGTTACCGATTTTACCTGGACCGGTTGCAATCATTAATGGGATCAAACCTGCAATAAACGCAAAAGAGGTCATTAAAATCGGGCGGAAACGCACGCTTGCACCTTCCATCGCTGCCTTAAATACGGTAGCACCCTGGCTGTGGCGCTGCGTGGCAAACTCCACAATCAGCACGGCATTTTTACCGAGTAAACCGATTAACATTACCATGGCTACCTGCGCATAAATATTATTCTCCAAGCCTAATAATTTAAGGAAAAGGAAAGCTCCAAAAATACCCGCCGGTAAAGAAAGAATTACCGAAAGCGGTAAAATAAAACTTTCGTACTGCGCTGCAAGAACCAGGTAAACGAAGCCTAAACAGATCAGGAAGATATAAATGGCTTCGTTGCCCCTCGATACCTCATCTTTAGAAATACCGGCCCAATCGATACCGAAGCCCCTTGGCAATGTTTTCTTAGCCACTTCTGTAATCGCTTTAATGGCCTCACCAGAGCTATAACCCGGAGCCGATTGTCCGCTGATCTCCGAAGCATTGTACATATTGTGACGGGTAATTTCCGATAAACCGTATACTTTACGCATTTTGATAAAGGCTGAGAAAGGCACCATCTCATCGCGGTCGTTTTTAACCGATAGCTTTAAGATATCCTCTGGCAAAGCCCTGTATTGGGGCAAAGCCTGCACAATTACCTTATATTGACGGTCGTACTTGATAAAGCTGGTTTCGTAGTTACTACCCACAAAAGTAGATAGCGTGTTCATCGCATTATCGATACTTACGCCTTTTTGCTGTGCAATGTCGTTATCCACATCCAGCATATACTGAGGGAAACTGGCGCTGTAGAAAGTAAATACAGATGAAAGCTCTTTACGTTTATTCAATTCGCGCACAAAATCGTTGGCAACAGTTTCCATTTTTTTGTAATCGCCACTTCCCGCTTTATCCAATAAACGAAGTTCGAAACCGCCCGCTGCACCATAACCCGGAACTGCCGGTGGCTGGAAAAACTCGATGGTTGCACCAGGGATAGATTTAGATTTTTCTTCAAGCTCCTCGATAATCTCTACAGCCGAATGTTTACGCTCGCTCCAATCTTTCAGGTTAATTAAACAGGTACCAGAGTTCGATCCTGTACCTTCGGTAAGGATTTCGTATCCGGCCAATGATGAAACTGATTTTACACCATCAATATCCTCGCACATTTTCTGCAGTTTCTCTGCAATCTGGTCGGTACGCTCCAAAGTAGATCCCGGAGGCGTTTGGATAATGGCATAAACCATCCCCTGATCTTCGTTAGGGATAAAGCCCGAAGGAACACTTCCGCTCAATGCCCAAACACCTAAACAAAAGGCCACCAGTACACCAAAGGTTAAAATCCTGCGGCTTACCACTTTGCTCAATACCAACTCGTATTTGCCCGAAAGTTTGGCAAAACCGTTATTGAAACCATCCAGAAAACGGTCGATCAATTTTTTCTTTTTCGCAGTACCATGATTATTTTTAAGCATAATGGCACACAATGCCGGCGTAAGCGTTAAAGCCACAATACCCGAAAGGATAATTGCCGTTGCCATGGTAATGGAGAACTGACGGTAAAAAATACCAACTGGCCCAGACATAAATGCTACCGGAATAAATACCGATGCCATTAAGAAAGTAATGGCGATAATTGCTCCACCAATCTCTTTCATGGCCTGTTGTGTAGCCTTTAATACCGAAAGATGCCTGTCGTGTTCCATCTTGGCATGCACAGCCTCAATTACCACAATCGCATCATCTACTACTACCCCAATGGCGAGCACCAATGCAAACAATGTAATTAAGTTAAGCGTAATACCAAAAAACTGCATAAATACAAATGTTCCGATTAATGATACGGGTACCGCAATGGCAGGAATAAGCGTTGAACGCCAATCGCCAAGGAACAGGAATACCACTAAACCTACCAGGATAAAAGCTTCTACAAGTGTGTGGATTACTTTTTCGATAGATGCATCAAGGAATTTGGAAACGTCGTAACTGATCTCATAATCTAAACCTTTTGGAAATGAAGCCGCTTTAATTTCGGCCATTTTTGCTTTAACGTCTTTAATAACCTGACTGGCGTTACTACCATAAGATTGTTTTAAAACGATAGCTGCTGATGCCTTTCCATTTAAGGTAGAGTACAGGTTATATGCAGATGCACTAAAATCTACATCAGCAACATCTTTTAAGCGGAGTAATTCGCCATTGGGTGTTGCCCTTACCACGATATTTTCATAACCTTCTTTTGTATTGAAACGGCCTGAATATTTTAACACATATTCGAAAGCCTGCGAACGTTTACCCGAACTTTCACCTGTTTTACCTGGTGATGCCTCTAAACTCTGCTCATCAAGGGCTTTCATTACTTCATCAACCGAGATTTTATAAGCCTGCATGCGATCGGGTTTTAACCAGATACGCATGGCGTAATCCCTATCACCCAAAATATCGGCAAAACCTACCCCATCTACCCTTTTAAGCTCCGAAAGCAGGTTGATATCGGCATAGTTATACAGGAAGTTCTGGTTCATTTTTGGGTCTTTACTGTACAAGTTGATATACATCAACATGTTCGATTCCTCGCGTGTGATTTTAACCCCTTCGCGAACCACCAAAGGAGGAAGTTTATTGGTTACGGCAGCTACACGGTTTTGTACGTTAAGCGAAGCCTGATTGGGATCGGTACCAAGGTTAAATACCACCTGGATTGATGCTTCACCATCGTTACCGGCATCAGAAGCAATATATTTCATGCCCGGTACACCGTTTAGCGCACGTTCGAGCGGAATAACCACCGATTTAATTAACAATTCGTTGTTTGCCCCCGGGTACTCAGCCGTAATATTTACCTTGGGCGGAGAAATTGAGGGGAACTGTGTAACCGGAAGATAGCTGATGGCCAGCACCCCAAGGAACACAATAATAAGCGATATTACGATAGAAAGGACGGGCCTTTGTATGAATTTACTAAACATAAAATAAGTATGGAGGGTTTAGATTATTCTGTTTTCAATCTCAATTGTTTCATCACATCCTGAGGCTGCTGGAATTTGAAGGCGATTTTATCATCATCCTTAACCTTCTGCACACCTTCGAGCAAGATTTTATCTTCAACAGTAATACCGTCGCCGATGATGTATAAATCCGGTAATTCGCCGGCAATGGTAATAGCCCTCGAGTGTACTTTATTATTTTTATCGATTACGAAAACATAGGTTTTATCCTGGATATCGTAAGTTGCTTTCTGTGGAATAACAATGGCATTTTTTAATGGAACAACCATCTGTATTTTACCCGTTTCGCCGTTTCTAAGCAGGTTATCGGAGTTATTGAACCTCGCCCTGAAAGCGATATTTCCCGTTTCGTTATCAAATTCACTTTCGATCACCTCAACCTTACCTTTCGATTTAAGTAATTCGTTATTGGCCAGCAATAAACTTACTTCCTGCTGTCCTTTTGCTTTTGCGGCACTCTGATAGTTTAAATATTCGGGTTCTGATACGTTGAAATAAGCAAAAACCTGACTGTTATCTGATAAGCTGGTCAATAAAGCACCTTCATCAACCAAACTACCCAGTTTTAAGGGAATACGGTCGATGGTGCCATCAAATGGCGCCCTGATCTCGGTATTAGAAAGGTGGAATTTGGCCAAAGAGGTTTCGGCATTTGCCGATTGCAGTTTTGCCTTGGCCATAGCCAGTTCATTTTTGGAAACAATATTCTTATCGGAAAGCAATTTGGTGTTTTCAAGCTCAATTTCTGCCGATTTGGTTTCAGCCTGTGCTTTTAACAATTCGGACTGTGCAGCTTTCGGCATAATTTTAAATAGCAATTGACCAGCTTTTACATGCTGACCTTCATCTACATAAATATTTTGGAGATAGCCCTTTTCCTGTGCCCTAACTTCGATGTTGCGTACAGATTTGATCTGCGAAACATATTCTTTAGTAAAGGAAGTATCCATTCTTAGCGCTGTGGTTACCGCATAAGTAGCTACTTCTTCTTTTTCTTCTTTTTTCGAGGTACAAGCCGTTACGTAAAGCATAGCACTAAGGCCAAGGCATATTACAACTCTTTTCATTTTTTTTTGTTGAATGGTTAAATCTGATTTATTTTTTTTCTCTAATTAGTTTGGCTGAGCAGCATTTTTTACGACATAAGCAATATGCAACCGCGTTGCGAAGGCTTAAGAATTTCAATAAATGATGGTTACTCAACGATTTAATTCGATAGCGAAATAAATACAGATTTATGAAGTTTAAATGAAGTTGAAATTCATGTTTCTTTTCTAAAAACCGACTTTCAATAAGAAAAAAGCTGATTTTCAGCAACAAAGAGAAAATCCGGACCATATTACCAACCAATTCATCAAAAAGTGATCGCTTTTTGATGAAGAAATATATTTTTTTGCCCTAAAAATTACATTTCCTTGTTCCGGGCTATTTTTAAATTAATTGAAAAAATTGTTTTTGGAACAGATTTAACGCAGAATTTAGCCCGAAGATTTATAGAAAAAGCTGAAGAAGATAAACTTCTCCGGATACACCACCGAGCAAGGTGCAACGCAGTTAAGGGATCTATCGGGATAATTATCAGATTTAGTTCGGCTGAACCAAAAACAGATATAAAAAGTATAGCAGTCCGCCCATTCCGGTGATCATCAATAAAAATTCAACAACGGCCATTCCTTTAGAAATTATTACAATTTCTTCGGGACTGTTTTGATTATACATGATATCTATCTGATCACCAACACGGTGCAATAGAATGGGTGTTCTGTCGTCGTCAGTTACATCAATTCTTCTACCGTCAGGGGTTACGAAAAATAAACTTATAGTGTAGCTTGTTTTATTACCCCTCATCATTTGGTTTACAGCGGTTACAGTAGCCTGCGTTTTTAATCCACTTTTGGCTAACTTCATCCGGTCTACAAAGCGTAAAAGGCCAACCATCATTATTACCAAGCTAAAAAATATAGCACAGATCATTTCAAATTCGGTCAGATGGAGATCAAATAACATATCTGTAAAAGTATGTAAATTGAGTGATAGTTGATTGTTTTACGAACGTTAAACCAGATTATTACAATGTATTTTTGGATTACCTCAAACAAGAAATATCTCCCGAAAATACTTTACACACTTCGGCAGCGTTATTATAATGATTTTGACATTGGATTTCTAACCGGATAATCAATCTCTGGCAGATCGGGTTTATGGAATAGTGTTCGGTTCAACATCATGCAATAAGATTAGCGGACATGTACAGCGCGCTGCCAATCGAATGCAACCTAAAACCTGTTAACGCTCAATGAATAAACTTTTTCAATTGCTCTGTATTGCAGTGGCTCTTTTCTTATCCGGCTGTCAAAATAAAACAGATTCGGATCAATGGGACAATGCCTGTCTCGATCCTGGCTTGCCAAAAAACATCATTTACCACGAACTTGACCAAAAAGGAGAAGTGTTTTCTTTTTACGAAAAACACGATAAATCGAAACGTACCAGCAATGTATCTTACTCGAGCCTTGGTATACACGAAAAACCGGATACTTTGGGAACAACATTCAACAATTGCAGGGCATATTATTCAGGATCTGATACTTTACTGATCAATATTGGCATTAACGGCCCTTTCGGAGGACACGGCCTGCTCATTAAATATGTAAACAAAAAATTTAATACCGAAGCCTATATGCTTACAGATCTGGTTATTGAAGGAGAAACTGCGCCAAATCAAAAGATCATCTATCAAAAGTTAAACTTAAACAAGGAAAGCTATGAAATTGGCGACAGTTTGTTTGGAAAAATTGAATTTAAATCCATCGATCAGGATCAAGCGGGCGATACCATTTTGCAATATGGCCATGGCAATTTCAGGGCACTGGTAAAAGAACGAAAAAAACCTAAATACTAGATTTAGGTTCTTTTCTATATTAAAAATAGTGTTAGCGTAAGGATTTAAAAGCCGCACGCAGCTCTTCGGCGAACAACTGGGGTTCTTCCCATGCTGCAAAATGGCCTCCTTTTTTCACTTCGTTGAAATAGATCAGGTTGTGGTAACTTTTTTCTGCCCAGCTTTTTGGTGCCCTGTAAATTTCGCCCGGAAAAACAGTTATTGCAGCCGGGATAGCAATATCAACCGCATTAAAATTATTGGCATTGTTTTCCCAGTATAACTGTGCAGAAGATGCCGCAGTATTGGTTAACCAGTAAAGTGAAATATCATCAAGCATCTCATCTGGGGTTAACGATTGCTCTGCGTGGCCGCCACTATATGTCCATTCGTTAAATTTATCCAAAAAGAACGATGCAAGCCCAACAGGTGAATCGGATAAGCCATAGCCCAATGTTTGCGGACGGGTTACCATCATTGCAGCATAACCGCCTCCCTTTTTGTATAGGTAATTGAGCGATTCGAAAGCTTCTTTTTCTTTGGTCGAAAGCCCTGCAGGGGCAACTTCTCCATTATTGAGTGCTTTTGCGACATCAACGGGAACTGTGGCAGGCATATTTACATGGATGCCCAATAGTCCTTCGGGTTTTTGCATTGCCATTTTATCAGCCACTACCGATCCCCAATCGCCCCCCTGCGATACATAGTTTTTATAACCGAGGCGTTTCATCAGCACGTCCCATGCTTTTGCAATATGATCTGCATCCCATCCGGTACCCGTTGGTTTTCCGGAAAAGCCATAACCCGGCATAGAAGGCAGCACGATATCAAATGCATCCCCGGCTTTACCACCAAAAGCAGTAGGATCGGTTAAAGGGCCAACCAGTTTAATGAGTTCAAAAACGGAACCCGGCCATCCGTGGGTAATAATAATCGGAAGGGCATTGGGATGTTTTGATTTGATGTGCACAAACTGGATATCAAGTCCATCGATATTGGTTACAAACTGTGGTAGTGCATTTAATTTCGCTTCAGCTTTACGCCAATCATAACCTGTGCCCCAATAACTTACCAGTTTCTGGATCTGCTGGAGTTTTACACCCTGGCTCTGATCGCTTACGGTTTCTTTACCGGGCCATCTGGTTGCCAGAATACGTTTACGGAGATCGTTCACTGCTGTATCGCTCACCCTGATATGAAAAGGCCTGATTTTTTCATCACCATTTTTGTCTGGTTTATTTTGTGCAAAGCCCGGTGCTGCACTAAAAATAATTGCAGCTGCAATCGCCGTAGCGGCTAAAAATCCCCTGTGTGTTTTGTTCATTTTCATTTGATTCGTTTTTTATTTGTTGACCAAAACTACCCTGAATACGGGCCTGCACACAGCATTTTTAAGTTAAACGGGCATATTAAGCGGGGAAACGGTAAATTGTTAAGTTGAAATAGACAGGTTATGGAAATGCATTTAAAATAAAACGGGACAATTTTGCATTGGATATAAACCAGCGTATTTCTTCATCATTTGATTATCTTTGTTTAAAAAAAACAGAAAGCGTAACTCCAAAGCAATGCCTTTTTTATCACAGATATCGTTACCTCCATTGCGGGGTGGCATTTATACTTCACAAATTCCAAGTTTGCGTGATGGTTTACAGCTCAGGTTAAAAAACAATGTAACGTTTTTTGTAGGCGAAAACGGATCCGGTAAATCGACTCTGCTCGAAGGAATTGCAGAAAAATGCGGATTTAGTTTAAACGGAGGAAACCGCAATCACAATTTAAATACAGGATACCGATTTGAAGGTTATGAATCGCCGCTAACAGAGATTTTAGAATTATCGTGGACCCCAAGAAGGATAAACGACGGATTTTTTATGCGGGCAGAAAACTTTTTCAATTTCGCCAGCTATATTGATGAACTGGCATTGGAAGACAGCCGTATTTTAGAGGCTTATGGTGGACGTTCGCTTCATGAGCAATCGCATGGCGAATCTTTCTTATCGCTTTTCAATAATCAGTTCGAATCAGGAATCTATATCCTCGATGAGCCTGAGGCAGCACTATCCCCTGCCAGGATTTTAGCCTTTATATCGGTTATTAACCAATTGGAACAAAGTGGCAGGGCACAGTTTATCATTGCTACCCACTCGCCTATATTGATCTGTTATCCGGGAGCAGACATATACCAATTTGATGAAGATGGCATATCCGAAACTACTTACGGGGATACGGAACACTTTAGCTTAACCAAATCATTCCTGGATAATCCGCAACTTTATCTCCGGCATTTAATTAACCGTTAAGTGGTATATACCTGTTGACAAAAAAAATAACCCTTTAAAAATAAAACACTTAGCAGCAAATACTGTATTTATTTATAGAATAATTACACAGCACTGCGGGCAAGCCTTAACTTTGCAAAAAATTACCATAATGAACAGTACCCAATCAAAAGCGCTCGACCTAGTTGTAGGTATCATTAAAGATACCATTAGCGATATTAAAATCGAAAACACTTCGGCAAATACCGTTACCCTAAAAGACGGAAATGCCACTATACAGTTAACCCAGCGTGAAGGTGAAAATCCAGATCAGGAAATTGTTGTAATCGCAGATCCAAAAGACATTATTTACAGCGAAGACCTTCTTCCTGAACTAAACGACCTTACCTCGGTAACCGTGATTATTAACGGACTTACCATAGAAACACACCTGGTTTTTCAGGCTGTGAGGGATTGTTTTGATCAGATCAGTAACAGTTACGAATTTTTGAAAATCTATGAAAAAGACGTAAACACAATAAAAAGCGGGTTTAAATTTGGAAGCAATGCCTTTGTATTAACGGTATTGAATGAAAAGGATCAGATTAATATCAGTACCGAATTTGCGGCTTCTTTTGATGCAGCAATCAGAAAAACGGTTGAAGCAGATGCACTTAAAGTACAAACTGCCGTACATAAAATGGTTAAAGTAGACGGCGCAATTTAACGCGACTACTATTTACCGGAAAAATAGCCCTCTGCAATAACACAGGGCTATTTTTTTTGCATTACCCGACCGAGGCAAAAAAAATATAAGCTGCAGTATTTTTTTTCAAAAAACCAAAAACCCCTTTTAGGAATACTTCGTATATGTGTAAAAATACCAAACATATACCAAGTTCAAATGTCCCAGTTCACCGAAAACCACTACCTGCTGCCACTTATTAAGTATTTTGAACAATTCCATCCTTTATCAAATGGTTTTATAGCCGACCATGTATCACATTGTAAGCAGCTTTTTATAAAAAAGAATAAATTTATCCTTTCTCCCATCGATCATAATTTATCGTTATATTTTGTAGTAAGCGGTTTGGTAAGGGGATTTATAAAAGATAATGGTAAGGATATTACCACCAGATTTAGTTTTGGGAATGAAACCATCGGCGCCATACACCATCCAAATAATATTTCTCACCATTCTATCGAGTATCTGCAGGCATTGGAAGATTCAGAAGTAATCTGTATTCCATTCAGCCTGATCGATTCGGTTTACTCCCTCTACCCCGAAGCAAATATAATCGGCAGAAAAGTACTGGCCTTTCAATATTACGCAGCTTCAGAACGTTCTATTTTGGCAAGGATCCCCAATGCCGCACGACGTTACCAGCGGTTTGCGAGCGCAAAATCTACAAAAATCGATCGGATCCCATTGAGCTGTCTGGCCAGTTATCTGGGTATGCGCAGCGAAACCTTAAGCAGGATCAGAAACAAGGAGGCAAGATCATCATTGAGTAAATAACTATCCTGTTAAAACACTTTTTTTTTCCATTTTACACCGCACTTAAATACACCTTACAAAAGAGCTATTCTATATGCATATTCAATGTTGTTTAACACTTACAAAGCAAAAAATCGGCATAAAAATCGGGGATTTCACTTTCGTATATGGCCTGAGCTAAACTTTCTATATCGTAATCTAATTTTATAATCTCAGCTTTTATATCGGTATCAATACTTAGTATACAATAGCTAGCTTTTCGGTCGTCTTCCCTGCTCCTGCCTACTGATCCACAATTAACCAAAAGCACATCTTTCTGATATTTGATGTATGAAGCATGCGTATGCCCCATTACAAGCGCATCAACAGGTTGATCAGGCAGCATTTTTAATAATTCTTCGCCAGCGTGGGCTTCATAAATATATTCATCGTTACTTCTCGGGCTGGCATGCACCAACAATATATTTTTTATGCCATTACCGGTTTTAAAAGAAAGCATTAACTGGTACGGCCGTTGGGATAGCCATGTTTTATTAGCTGCAGTGATTGTTTTTTTACTAAAAGTAATGGCCAGGTTACGCTGAAAGGTTTCTTCTACATCGTGATGGGGCAATGGAATAATAGGCTGGTTAAAACCTATACGTTCATCATGGTTTCCTAAAAGAGTGGGAATATTCCTTTTCTTCATTACTGCGATTACTTCGTTTCCCCATGGCGCAAAATCGACCAGATCGCCCAGGCAATAGATATCCGTAATCCCTCTCTGATCAATATCATCCAAAACTTTTTCTAAAGCAATAAGGTTGGCATGTATATCACTGATGATGGCTATCTGTATCATAATCTATTTTACTTCGGAAGGTATTTTGGTTCAAAAGTAGGTCGTTCTACCACGTCGGCTATTGTACTAATCAATAAAATAATGGTGTTTTTAAATCATTATGTAAAAAATATGATATGCTCATCTAACTATATAACTAGCGAAAAACACGTCGATATCAAAAAAATAAAAAAATTCTAAAACAAAGTAATAGGTTGTTTGTCTATTAAACACACCTACTTATTTAAAACAGATCTATTAGCTTTGGTTAGTTAAAAGATCAAAAAAGGGTTATCACCAATGGTGGTAACCTTTCCTATTTAAAGATGGATTGAAAAGTTAAGTTTTGGTTATTGCTATGCCATCTTCTATTATGTTTCCCGCAGATTAGGCCGATAAACGCAGAAAAGTTTCCCTGATGGTTATAATTGGTAATTGATATTTAATCTCCATCATCCATTTTACATCATTTTCACCATTAAGAAATTAAGGGCATTAAGATGCTTTACTAAAGTTTACTCAGGAA
>NZ_DJDT01000066.1 GCF_002432345.1 Pedobacter sp. UBA5917 | reverse complement strand
ATTAGTTCATTGGTTAGCATGATGCAGAGACTCCATGTTCCACAAAGTTCGTCATCTCGACCGGAACGCAGTGGAGCGCCCACCTGCATCGGGCAGGGAGAGATCTATCTCGAGACAGACTTCGCTACTATTGCCGACTTTTGTGGGTTTATCTATTTTTTTTAATGAATTTTCAATAATATTTGAAAGTTTAATAAATTTAATTTACATTTACATCGTGAAAGGGAAATAGAGCATAAAACATTTTAAGAAATGCCTCAAGCGGGGCGTATTTTTTTAACCTTTATTTTCAATTTTTCCTGAAAGTTAAATAATTAAAATCTAACTGGGATACAGATTATGGATTACAATATACTCGGATATGGCATTTTTATTACGGTTATCGTGTTCATTATCGTAGTGGTAGGGAAGATCTGCTACCGTAATGGAAATATTTTTGTTGCCGAACTGATTCCTGATCATCTGGATCTCTGTAAGCAGATCAATAAATCGTTATTGGTTTCTTATTACCTGGTTAATATCGGCTATTGTGCCATGACCCTGGTAGGGTGGGAGACCATCACCTCATCGCAGCAACTGGTAGAAGTGATGGCGGTAAAAGTGGCAACTATTGTGTGCATATTGTCCATACTTCATTATTTAAACATCTATTTGCTTACCAAAACCATACATAAATTAATAATCTAAACTTTTCATTATGGAAACGACAAAAATTTTAATCGGCTATGCAGTTTATTTACCAATTGCACTTTTTTTGACTTTTTATGTTTCAAAAACGCTGTTTAAAAACAGTAAAGTATATATGCTCGATATTTTTAAAGGGAGAGAAGAGATTGCAAATGCAACAAATAAACTTTTCGAAACGGGTTTTTACCTGCTGAATATCGGTTTTGCACTGTTGATTATGAAAATTACGATCTATGAAAACGATTACCGCAACTTAATTGAAGCTTTAAGCTCTAAAATAGGTGGATTTGCCATTTATCTGGGCATTATGTTGTTCATCAACCTATATTTTTTCTTCAGGGGCAAACGTAAAGCGAAAGAGAGCCAAAAACCTAATCCTTTTGCACAACCTATTTAATGCTTATAGAGAAGTCAAGTTTTTAAAAATGACTTCTCTTTGAGAAACTTCCGAAGTTTGCCAGGCGCCTAGCCTTTTAAACTTCGGAAGTCATAATCGCTTTTCAAATTGCGCCTCTCAAACAAAAAAGTCCCGATTTTTATCGGGACTTTGTACTAATCTAATTTTTTGTATCTGATGCGTTTTGGCGTAACATCACCCAAACGTTTCTTGCGGTTTTCTTCGTAATCTGAGTAGTTACCCTCAAAGAAATAAACTTCAGAATTGCCCTCAAAAGCAAGGATGTGCGTACAGATCCTATCTAAGAACCATCTATCGTGACTGATCACCACGGCACAACCACCAAAGTTTTCTAAAGCTTCTTCCAATGCACGTAAAGTATTTACATCGATATCGTTGGTTGGCTCATCCAGTAACAATACGTTTGCACCTTTTTTCAAGGTAATGGCCAAATGTACACGGTTACGCTCACCGCCCGAAAGTACACCTACTTTTTTCTGCTGATCGCCACCATTGAAATTGAATTTAGAAACATAGGCACGTCCGTTAACGGCTTTTGTACCCAATTGGATATTATCTAAACCATCGGTAATATTTTCGTAAACGGTTTTATCGGCATCCAGATCGTTGTGCATCTGATCTACATAACCAAGCTCAACAGTTTCACCCACGCGGAAAGTACCATTATCGGCTTCTTCCTGCCCGGTAATTAAACGGAACAAAGTGGTTTTACCCGCGCCGTTTGGTCCGATGATACCCACAATACCCGCAGGAGGTAATGAGAAGTTTAAATTATCGAACAATACCTTATCACCATAGGCTTTGGTTACGTTTGTAGCTTCGATTACCACATTACCTAAGCGCGGACCTGCAGGAATAAAGAGCTCCAGTTTTTCTTCCCTTTCTCTTCCATCTTCAGAAGCCAGTTTATCATAGTTGGCAATACGTGCTTTCGATTTTGCATGTCGTGCTTTTGGCGCCATACGCACCCATTCCAACTCGCGCTCTAAAGTTTTCTGGCGTTTGCTCTCGGTTTTTTCTTCCTGTGCCAAACGTTTCGCTTTCTGATCTAACCAGCTGCTGTAATTTCCTTTCCACGGAATACCTTCGCCACGATCAAGCTCTAAAATCCATCCGGCAACATTATCAAGGAAATACCTATCGTGGGTAACCGCGATAACGGTTCCTTCGTAATTTTGTAAGAACTGCTCTAACCAATCGATACTTTCGGCATCCAAGTGGTTGGTAGGCTCATCCAGTAACAATACGTCAGGGTGTTGAAGCAACAAACGGCACATGGCTACGCGGCGACGCTCACCACCCGATAGTACACCGATTTTGGTTTCAGGATCCGGGCAACGTAAAGCATCCATCGCCCTTTCCAGTTTAGAATCGATTTCCCAGGCACCCAAAGAATCAATTTTATCCTGAAGCTCGCCCTGTCTGGCCATTAACTTATCCATTTTATCAGCATCAGAATAGTTTTCTTCCAAGCCAAAAGCTTCGTTTACTTCTTCGTACTCTTTTAAAATGGCGGTTACTTCTGCAACACCTTCTTCAACCACTTCGCGTACGGTTTTTTCCGGGTCTAGGATAGGTTCCTGTGCCAGATAACCAACTGAATAACCTGGTGAGAAAACAACTTCGCCCTGGTAAGATTTATCTAAACCTGCAATGATTTTTAACAGCGACGACTTACCGGAACCGTTTAAACCGATAACCCCGATTTTGGCGCCGTAAAAGAAAGAAAGGTAAATATTTTTTAAAACCTGTTTTTGTGGCGGGTAAATTTTATTTACACCTGCCATTGAAAAGATTATTTTTTCGTCAGACATTATGATATATGTGATTTAATTTTTAAATACTTTTTTATAAATGGCCAGTTGGGAGAAGTGATCAACAACCCTTAACCCACTTCAATAAGCGTTATGCCAAAACTGCCCACAAAGATAAGAACAGCAGAACGATAACAAAGTGCTTTGCCATTATAATCGGATTTTGATTGTGGAATAAAAACAATGATTTATTTTACATGTAAGATGGATGATGTAAGATGGATGATGTTGCTCCATTTCCGATCATCTATTTTTCCTTTTCCATCCCCGCATGTATTTTTCAGGTAATAATTTGGTTTTTAGCCATTGTTTACCCGCGTTGTTATGGATTGCATAAAGCTGCTGCAAAATCTTTTGTTTTATACACTTTTAACAGTTTGTATCCGGTTTGGATAGTTTCTGATGCGCTGTTATCAACTTTAACAATCTTTTTATCTTCCATCTGCCGCAGAATTTTATCATCCTGGATATAATACCGGCGCTCTGTAGTGGTAACTTTTCCGATGGCAGGCCCGCCAACGATTTTGTCATAACAAAAGAAAACCTTGCCCAAATGGTAATAATATTCTTTCACCCAACTCCCGTCGCCAATGCTACCTGATTCTGTTACTTTCACAATGGTATTGCCTTCTTTAAAATAAACAACCAATCCGTCCTCCACACAGCCATCTGCCTCGTACTTGAATTTTTCACTTTTGAGTTGAATTGAGTTGATCCGGTTATATTGTTCGCGGATAGCTGTTATGCTTGAGGCGAGGCTTCCCGATTGTACCGGAGCTTTATCTCCAATTTGACCAACCTGTTTGCTTTGTGCGCACAATTGTAAGGAGATGTTTAATGTTAGGATAAGGGAGAGGAGTTGTAATTTCATAGATAATCAACTATTTATCGGTTTTTTGGGTTTTGATATCAGGGTTTAAACGCTCAGGCCATTGTTTTGTTTGTATCAATTAAAGCCATGTTTTGTAACATACAAAGATAACAGAAGTATTGAGGACAGGGAGTTTCCAGAACGGTTGTTATGGTGTCCAAAAAAATCACAATACTGCTCCCTTTTTTTGGGAGATCTGTTGGCCAAAACAGATTGAGCCGCTGGAAAAACTTACCTGCGCATATTATATCCAGATTTGTTCGGGTGTAAACAGACCTTATTTTTTAGATATTAAAACAATAAATATGGACTTTTTTGATAAAATGACGGCCTATTATCAGGGCGAATCGGGGTATGGTGGTTTAATGATCGGTGCCGGAGGATTATTGCTTTTATTGCTGGCCGTTTTAGCCTGGAAATTCGCCAATCCATTTTCTTTTTTAAAAGGCTTAACAATTCCGTTGATGATAGGCGGACTTTTTTTAGGAATAGCCGGTTCGGCAAGTGGTTATTTTACCAGAAAATCTTTTGCCGAAAAATTAAAAACCTACCGGTACGACCGAAAAGCATTTTTTAAGGAGGAAGTGACTAAAGTAGAAAAAATCCATAAATCGTGGTTTGGTGTACGCATTGGATGGACAGTTGTAGTACTTGGGGGATTGATGATGTTGCTTTTGGCAAAAAGAAATTTTTTGATGGGAGTTGGGCTCGGAATATTAATTTTTGGACTTTTAGGACATCTTGTAGAAGCATTTTCTTTTATAAGAAATGAAAAATATCATGACATAGTTATAGAAGCTGCAAAAAAAGAGACATCAACGGAGATAGCGCAGCCTAACGGAAATATTTTCACAAAGCCCGGTGAGGCGCCGTTAGAAAAGCAAAAAGATGAACAGAAAATTCAGGTAAAAGAAGAAATACCATCCACCGGAAAACTATTAAAACTACGCAGGAAACATAAAAATAACCTTAACAATGCCTTTAGTATGCTACCTGCTGCAGATACGGTTAATACTATTGCCCAAACACAGCCCCTTGCCGATCAATTGGGAGATGCCAGTCTGTGGCGGGGAACAGTGATATTTCCAGGGCCTTTTCCAAATAATGCTAAAGAAAAAGAGCAACCGGTTAGGGCAACTAAAAATGGCAGAAATTGTTGGTTTAGCCGAAATTCAGGTAAGGACTGAATACACATTTAGCCCTTACTCGAATTTATTAAATTGTTGATGGGTTATGACCGAATTGTTTTTTAAACGAGGTGGAGAAGTGCGAAAGGTTTTCAAATCCAACATCGAGATAAACAGAAGAAGGTGCCTGGTTTTGCTGGGCAATAAGAAAATGGGCACGGTGCAGCCTCGCTTGTAACAGCCATTTTTCGGGCGGGCTTTTAAAAACCTTTTTAAAATCGCGCTTAAACGTTGCTAAACTCCTTCCTGTTAAACGGGCAAACTGTGCAATGGGAATATTAAAGCTGTAATTCTGGTTCATAAAAGCTTCCAGATCGATTTTATGTGGTTCCCCGAAATCGAACAGGAGGTTTTCGAGCTGTTTGTTACGTAAAAGCAATGCAATGGCCTCATTTGTTTTCAGGTTGGCCAGCTGGGGAGTTAAGGGCACACTGGTATTGAAATAGGGAAGCAGCGAATCGAAATAACCCTTGATGAAAATATCTTCAGAAAAGTCTACTACCGATTGCCCATTGTAAATTGACGAAGCAGATATATTCTCCAGGCTACTGTATTTTTTCAGACAATCCTGATCTAAAAACACATTAAGTGATTGAAAAGGTGTACCATCTGCTGCCGGTATTTTTACCGATTTAAGCAACAGATTTTTCCTGAGCAGGCCGATTTGTCCTGCTTTATAAATGAACTTCCCATGGTTATTGTAAAACTGGATTTCTCCTGATATGATATAACTAAGCACATGCTCGCTCACCAGCTGCTCACCGCCGCGTTTGCGCTCATCGGTGCAGGAGTACAGGATATTAAATTGCAGTTCATCTTTTATCATAACTAAAATTACGGATTAATGAAGGTAAGTGCTTAGCATAAAACAATTTCTTTCGCTTTATTTATCAGCTTATTTCATCTGGCCCATAATCATTTTATCAAACATCGCGTCGCTCAGCCATTTCTTTGCCAAAAGGACCGGTTTGGCCAGGTAACCTTTTACATAACGGGCCTTTGGTTTTTCCGATTCGATGGCTTTTTTGATCAATGTTGCAATCTCGATGGCTTCGATGTTTTTTTCTGCGGTTTTTGCAAAAACGCGTCCTGCTTTTTCCGTTAATTCCTTATAAACGGTATTGCCCGAAATATCTTTGGCATGATCGAAAGCAATATCGCCCCATTCTGTTTTTACACCGCCCGGTTCGATGAGGATTACATCGATTCCAAATGATTTAACTTCCAAACGCAAGCTATCGCTTAAACCCTCAACCGCAAACTTACTGGCATGGTACCATCCGCCCAGTGGGGTGGCCATTTTGCCTCCTATGGATGTAACGTTTACTATTTTTCCGTATCTCCCGCGGCGCATGTGCGGCAGAACCAGTTGTATCAACCTGGCCAATCCAAAAACATTTACCTCCATCTGGTACCTGGCATCTGTTATCGGAACATCTTCTATCGCGCCAAAAGAACCAAAGCCGGCGTTGTTGATCAGAATATCAATCTTTCCTTCATCTTTTATTATTTTTTGGATACCGGTAACCATTGAATCTTCGTCAGAAACATCCATTTTTATCACATGGATGCCCAAATTCTGGAGTTCATCCATCTTTTCTGTTCTCCTTGCTGCACCATAAACGGTGTAGCCGTTACCAGCCAATAGTTTGGCTGTTTCTTTTCCCATTCCGGATGATGTACCGGTAATTAATGCTACCTTTTTCATTTTATTTCTTTTTGATAACACAAAGATCGGTTGGTTTTCTTTTGGAGTGGTTTTGTCACAGGCTCACATTACTTTTCCGAAAAGCTCATATTTGGAGATGTTTTTGAAATAAGATACTTATGATTTATATAAAAAAGGACACGCCATCCGGCAATGCCCTTTTAGTCATTAGTAACCTAAACTGTATCGCTACAGGACTTCTACAACCTGCAGTTTTTTTCTATCTGCTGAAAGCCGTTAAACCGCTTTGCAGAAATTTTTTATAATTAGCTACCTCGTAATCTGCACCCTGGGGCTCTTTTAACAAAGCCTCTGTTTTAGGGTCGAGCAGTACATAAAATGGCTGTGAATTAGACAGGAATTTTCTGGCCTGCAGATCGCTCCATTTTTTGCCTATGGTGTTGAGTGTTTTTCCTTCGGGTGTAATTACTACATCTTCGGGGGCCAGATCCGATTTATCATCCACATACAACTGGATAAGTACATAATCACTGCTAATCATTTTATACACATCCTTATCCGGCCATACATTGCTCTCCATTTTTCGACAGTTTACACAGGCATGGCCGGTAAAATCGATCAGTACGGGTTTATTCAGCTTTTTAGCGGCCATTAAGCCTTCGTTATAATCGAAATAGGGATTAAGTTTTAATGGTACATGAAATTTATCAGCATATTTATGCGGACCATCGTTATTGGCTGTTGTTTTTCCGGCCAGCAAGCTGCTCGTATAGAGGTCGAAATCCTGCGTTTCCTGTGGTGGTAAAAAAGCCGATACGCTGCGTAAAGGTGCACCCCACAAACCGGGGATAAGATAAACGGTAAAAGCCAATACTATTGTTGCGAGGAAAAGCCGCGGTACCGAAATAAAACCCAGCGGGCTATTGTGCGAAAACTTGAGCTTGCCAATCAGGTAAATGCCCATCATGCCGAAAATCACGATCCACAGGCTTAAAAATATTTCCCTGTCGAACCATTCCCAATGATAAGCAAGATCTACATTGCTTAAAAATTTTAATGCAAAAGCCAGTTCGAGAAAACCCAGTACAACTTTTACGCTGTTTAACCATCCGCCAGATTTTGGCAGCTTGTTCATGGCTGATGGAAATAAGGCAAACAGGGCAAAAGGAATAGCCAGGGCCAGAGAAAAGCCGAACATACCTATTGCCGGGCCCAATAAAGCGCCAGTTGTTGCTGCCTGTACCAGCAGGGTGCCGATAATGGGGCCGGTACAGGAGAAAGATACCAGTGACAATGTTCCGGCCATAAAAAACAACCCGGCAATACCGCCCTTATCAGAATTGGCATCCATTTTATTTACCCAGGAAGAAGGCAGGGTGATTTCGAAAGCGCCCAAAAAAGAGGCGGCGAAAGCTACCAGCAAAAGGAAAAAGAAAAAGTTGAATATACCGTTTGTGGAGAGACTATTCAGCGCATCGGCCCCAAAAATTACGGTTACCAG
>NZ_DJDT01000008.1 GCF_002432345.1 Pedobacter sp. UBA5917 | reverse complement strand
GTCCGAATGCGCTTCGTTTGTTAGATACCGAGGATTTACACTGTCTGCGAAGCGCCCGGCAACAAAGCGATAAAAAAAGACAGGCTATCGATCTGTTTTCTGATACCGCCAAAAGGGAAATTGCATCGATTTTGCGCTGCGATTTATCTTTAATGATTTCTGAAGTAGAAATGGACATCCTTAAAACGCATTTTAAGATCGATCCTTCTTTAATTTACTATTTACCTTTTCTGGAAAAAGAAATCACACAAGAAGAAATCAAAAACTGGATTCCTTATGAAGACCGGGCTGATTTTATTTTTATAGGAAATTTCCTCCACGAACCCAATTGGAATACCGTACAGGTTTTAAAAACAAAAATCTGGCCCACACTCCGAAAAAAAATTCCCAATGCAAGCCTGAACATTTATGGCGCTTATCCATCACAAAAGGTACTGCAGTTAAATAATAAGACAGAAAAATTCCTGATAAAAGGCAGGGCTTTTGATGCAAAAGAAACCATTGCCAAACATCGCATTTTGCTTGCCCCCATCCAGTTTGGCGCAGGTGTAAAAGGTAAGTTTATCGATGCCATGCAGGTTGGTACGCCTTCGGTTACCACATCTGTTGGCGCTGAAGCCATGAAAGGTAATTTAAACTGGAACGGTAGCATCGAGGATGATTCCGATCTTTTCATAGAAGAGGCTGTAAAACTGTATGAAAACAAAAATGCATGGCAAATTGCCCGACAAAATGGTGTAAAAATCATCAATCAACGGTATTCTGCTAAATATTTTGCCGATCAGTTTATAAACGAAGTGGAAAAATTAGTCTCAAACTTAAACGCACATAGACAAAACAACTTTTTCGGACAGATTTTAAACCATCATACCGCACAGAGTACAAAATATATGTCGCTATGGATTGAAGAGAAGAATAAAAGATAGTCCGTAGTCTTGAGTCGGAAGTTCGAGGTCAGAGGTCCGAAGATATGATGTTTTAAAATAAAGCTTTTGCAATCCAGGTTTCTGCCATTTACTTTTTCGCCCCCTATCTTCCGACATCGGACTTCGGACCTCCGACTCCTTAAAACCTTCCAACAACACGCAAAAACTTCATTTTTTTTAAAGCCCAGTCTTCTGACCTCGGACATCCGACCTCCGTCTTTTTACAACACAGAACTTTGTTAAATAAACCCGATGGTACGAATGCCGATCCTTCATCGGCAGAAGGGACAGCGGGACTGTAGTATCCGAAGCATTACCAGCCCCTTCATTTCCAAATCCAAAATAAATAAATTTCAATTCGAAGTCCGAAAATCAGAGGTCCGAAGATATCGTTTTATAAGAATAAGCCCTTGCGGGTAAACTTTCTGCTCCTGGCTTCTGTAACGCCATATCTTCCAACTTCAGGCATCCGACCTCCGTCTTTTTACAACATTAAAACATTTCCCTCCTAAAACCTTACAACATTGTTGTAAATTTGCAGCCATGGCAAAAATATCGATTAACCTTGCTACAGGTTCGTTTCAGAAGGAAGAAATCATTGTTGGAATAGATTTAGGTACAACCAATAGTTTGGTGGCGTTCATCAATCCTGATAAAAATCCACAGGTAATTAATGATGCCGGCAAGGGGATACTGGTTCCATCGGTAGTGTATTTCAACAGCCAGAACGAAGCCGTTGTAGGTAATGAGGCGAAAGAATTTTTAACCACCGACCCTTCAAACACCATCTTTTCAGTTAAAAGGTTATTGGGCCGTTCTTATAAAGACGTTGCTGAACATAAAGACATTTTCTCTTATAAAATAATCGACGATGATACTGATGCTTTGGTGAAAATCCAGGCCGGCGATCGTTTTTATACCCCTATCGAATTATCTGCAGAAATTTTAAAAGAACTTAAAGCAAGGGCAGAACATGCGTTAAAAACACCTGTTAACCGGGCCGTAATTACCGTTCCGGCTTATTTTAACGATAGTCAGCGCCAGGCCACCCGCGATGCAGGGAAATTGGCCGGCTTAGATGTAATGCGTATTGTAAACGAGCCCACCGCGGCAAGTTTGGCTTACGGAATAGGTTTAGATCCTACCCAACAGAAAACCATTGCGGTTTACGATTTGGGCGGTGGAACTTTTGATGTTTCTATCTTACAGATCCAGAACGGGATTTTCGAAGTTTTGGCCACCAATGGTAACACTTATTTAGGAGGTGACGATTTCGACCGCGCCATTTTAAATTACTGGTTGGAGAAAAACAACCTTGATGTAAGTGTTGTTGCACAGGATAATATTTTGATGCAAACCTTGCGTTTACAGGCCGAAGCTGCTAAAAAAGCATTATCAACCCAAAATCTATATAACGAACAGGTTGGCGAAATCTGGTGTACGCTTGATAAACAGACTCTTGAGCAGTTAATCGCATCAAAAGTAGAAGAAACCATTACCGCCTGTAAAAATGCATTAAAGGATGCTGATTTAACCGCCAGCGATATCGACGAGGTAATCCTGGTTGGTGGTTCTACCCGTACACCTTTCGTAAAACAGGCGGTAGAAAATTTCTTTGGCAAAAAACCACAGGATAACATCAATCCTGATGAAGTAGTAGCATTAGGTGCAGCCATACAGGCCGATGTTTTGGCTGGTAACCGTTCTGATATTCTTTTGTTGGACGTGACCCCACTTTCTTTGGGTATCGAAACCATGGGCGGTTTAATGGATGTAATTATTGCACGTAACAGTAAAGTACCTACCAAAGCAGGCCGACAATACACCACTTCAATCGACGGACAGGTGAACATGAAAATTTCTGTTTACCAGGGCGAACGCGATCTGGTTAAAGAAAACAGAAAACTGGCAGAGTTCGATTTAAAGGGAATTCCGGCGATGCCCGCAGGTTTACCAAAGGTGGATATTAATTTTTTACTGAATGCCGATGGTATTTTAACTGTTCAGGCGATAGAATTGCGTTCGGGCGTTAAACAGGAAATCGAAATTACCCCAAGCTATGGTTTGAGCGACGATACAGTAGAAAAAATGCTGATTGATAGCATTACCCATGCTAAAAGTGATGTAGCACAACGTATGCTTATTGAAGCCCGGAGCGAGGGTGAGCAACTGGTTTACACGGCCGAAGGTTTTATCAAAAAACACGCTGTACATTTAACCGAAGCAGAAATTGCAGAAACCGAAGCACATATCGCAGCATTAAAAACTGCTTTAGCCAGCCAGGAAAAAGATACCATTTTAAAGAAAGCCGACGAATTGAACGAGTTTACCCGTCCGTTTGCCGAGCGTGTAATGGATGCTGCGATTTCTACTGCAATGAAAGGCAAGAAAATAGAGTAGTTTCAGCTTAGATCCGTCATTCTGAACTTGTTTCAGAATCTTTCATGCTATAACCGTCATACTTATATTTCTTATATGGTTCAAATTAATTTAGACTGTTTGGAAAGCAATACCAGTGCTAATCGGATTCGATAGCCCCGCTTTCGGTACGAGTTCCGATTGAAGGATCGGAAGCTCTTCCCTCCAATCGGGTTTATTTAACATAGGCCAGTGCAAAAATAAACAACCTTCCATCTGTTAATAAAAACGGAGTGATTTCGAACGATCCTTTGTTATTAAACCAGACAGTAGCGAACACGTAGTGTAACGAAGTAAAGCGGATGGCGGGGCTACAGTACCAATGAAATACTGCCTTTCATTTCCAAAAGATAAAATATCCTATTTCATTCGGCTGAAAATGTACAGTTCTGTGCTTTTGGATTTTTCAATCCTATTTTTCGCTTTACTTCTCAACAACAATGTTAAATCGGGATCGTATTTGCATCAATCAGATTCAACTAACAAAAAACGCATTTTGCGATGCCAAATAACAGATACAAATAATTATCTTCGGTTAAGGATCACCATCAAACTATCTTTGATTTTTTAACCCATGCATAAATTTAAAATCTTAATTGGCTTTCTCTTCTTCATTACATTTTACAGCAATGTTTTTGCCCAATCAGATACTACACTGATCAGCTCCCATTTAAAAACCTTAACCAAAACACCCCAATTCCGGAACCACAACAATATTGATCAGCTCAATTTAACAGCTGATTATATCAGTACCATTTTTAAAAAATCTTCGGATAGCGTTTACACACAGGAATTTACTTTTGATCAGAAAACTTATAAAAACATCATTTGCTCGTTCGGAACAGAAAATAAAAAGCGGATTATTGTTGGTGCACATTACGATGTTTGTGGCGACCAGGAAGGCGCTGATGATAATGCGAGCGGTGTAGTTGGCTTACTGGAAATCTCCAGGTTGTTAAAAGGCAAAAAACTCGATTACCGCATCGATCTGGTAGCGTATAGTTTAGAAGAACCGCCTTATTTCCGTACTGAGTTTATGGGCAGTTATATCCATGCAAAATCGTTAAAAGAATCAAAAGCCGAGGTATTTGGCATGATTTCGCTCGAAATGATCGCATATTTTAAAGATGAGGCTAAATCGCAGTCGTACCCACTTGGCATACTATCAGTTAAATATGGCAATAAGGGGAATTATATTACCCTGGTTAAAAAATTCGGTTCAGGGCAATTTGTTAATCAGTTTTCGAAAAACTTTAAGGCCACAAAAAGCATTCTCACCAAAACGTTCGCCGGTCCACCTAAATTACCGGGCATCGATTTTTCTGATCATCTAAATTACTGGAAATTTGGTTACGACGCCATGATGATTACCGATACATCTTTCTACCGGAATAAAAATTATCATCAAAAAACCGACACCATTGAAACCCTCGACATACCGAGAATGAGCAAAGTAATTGACGGGGTTTACAGTGGATTAATTTCTTTAAAGCCATAAATAACAATTCAGGATATGGTTAAATCTATAAAAGTTAAAGACAATGGTAATGCATTTATTATACTTTACATTTTTTGCATGTTCCCATTTCTCTTTGTAGCACCAATTTTCATTTTTGATTTAAGCTATGTTCAATCAGCCTTAATTACCATTTCGATATTGGTAATATTTTTTATTTTCTACTTTAAGAATCTAATAGCCAAACAGGATGAATACGCAATTATTGCTGATGAAAATGAGATTATCCTATTAAATCTGGGGACCTTTAAATGGAGCGAGGTAAAACTTATAAAGGCTATTGATGAGGGGTTTGGTCGCAGAACATATTCTTTCATCAACATTATTTTACAAAACGGCAGAAAATTTAAAATAGAATCTACAAATTTCGATTACCCGAATAACGAACTCGAAACCATTTTAAATGCTTTAGGCAAACTAAGCGGTTAATCGGCATTTTGCTTCTTTTCTAGTCGTAGCGTCGCGCTACGACATTCTGTACTTAAAAACATAGTATTTGTTTTAGTTAGGGTCTTAGCGAGAGGCTAAGACCAGAATGAGCATCTTTCTTGCCATAAAGACCCTGAAATAAATTCAGGGTGACGACACTAAATCCAACCTATTTCATTAGTGAATTTTATATCAACTCTAGTCGTAGAGTCACGCTACGACATTCTGTATTTAAAATAACGATAGTATTTGTTTTTGCTAGGGTCTTAGCGAGACGCTAAGACCAGAATGAGCGTCACGCTACGACATTCTGTACTTAAAAACATAGTATTTGTTTTAGTTAGGGTCTTAGCGAGAGGCTAAGACCAGAATGAGCGTTAATCGGCATTTTGCTTCTTTTTCTTACCATACATCAAAAACCCGTAACCCCTTAGCCATTAACTTTGTTAAAATTATTTAGCAATATGGAATTAGGTATCGGAATGTTTGGCGACCTGCAGATCAATGCAAAAGGCGAGATCCAGCCAGCCCAACAAAGACTACAGGAAATTATAGAAGAAATAAAACTCATGGATGAAGTGGGCTTGGATTTTTATGGGATCGGCGAACACCACCGTCCCGATTATGCCGTATCTAGTCCTGAAATTATACTGGCTGCTGCTTCAACAGTAACCAAAAACATTAAATTAAGCAGTGCGGTTTCGGTTTTAAGTTCATCTGATCCGGTTAAACTTTATCAAAATTTCGCAACGATTGATCTTATCTCAAATGGCAGGGCCGAATTAATGGCCGGCCGTGGAAGTTTTATCGAATCGTTCCCGCTTTTTGGCTACGACCTTCAGGATTACGATCAGCTTTACGAAGAAAAATTAGACCTTCTCCTTAAAATAAATGCAACACCTAAAATCAACTGGAAAGGAAAATTCAGACCTGAACTGAATAATCAGGAAGTATTGCCAAGGGCGGTAAACAACAATTTAAAAATATGGGTTGCCGTTGGTGGTACACCCGAATCGGTAGAGCGTGCCGGCAGATTGGGTTTACCCGTAATGTTCGCCATTATTGGCGGACAACCCGTACAGTTTAAACCGCTTTTCGATTATTACAAAAGGGTTTACGAAGCTTACGGGCATGATATGGCCAAATTCGAAGTGGGTGTTCACATGCACGCGTTATTTGGCGAAAACAGTAATGAAGTGGCAGATTATTACTATCCACTTTATTCGGCACAAATGAACCGTATTGGCCGTTCGCGCGGTTGGGCACCTTACCAACGCAACCAATTTGATGCCGGAAGAGGTAACACAGGAGCTTTAATCATCGGCGATGCCAACGAATCGGTAGATAAAATTCTAGCTTTAGAAGAAACTTTTGGTTTAACCCGTTTCTCTGCACACATTGATGTTGGCGGGCCATCACATGCAGCTTTAATGAAATCGATAGAGCTATTCGGGACTAAAATTGCTCCGAAAGTACGTCAGGCTTTAAAGAAATAAATTAAGCCTGGTTCTTCTTTGCAAAAACCTGTAAAAAAGAATAAATATGGCAACCCACACAAACGGAAAATAAACTCTCCAGCAAGGCAAAAACAGTCATAATGGAAGTTAAAATGAGTGTCAAAGTGTAAAAATCGAATAGAAAACTCGCGGTAATCAGGAGGCAGAACACAAAGCCAAGGGTTGCCGCGAACTTTTTTGGAGCCAGGTCTTTCATTTTTGGCGAAAGCGACAATCCATTAGAGATTTTAATGGCAATAAATTTCAACAGGCTCCATCTACCTGTGGTAAATGCCCTTAGGGCAAAATCAAAGATCAGAAAAACAATTGCCCAATAGTTAGAAAATATCATACTGGCAATGGCCAATAAGGCAACCATAAAGGCAATTATCCTCACTATATTTTCATTTACTCTTTCAGCTGATACCGGGCAGGATAATTCCATAACTATGATTTTAAAATCAAATTTACGAAATTTAAAATCTATCGGTAAATTAATAGATCAAAGCGCAGTTTGGAAAATCAATTCAATATCAGAGAGCTTTATGCCCCGCTTCAGCCAACTGTTGTACAAACAGCCGATGCGCTGGTAACCTATCAGGAAGTGCTACCAGATACAAATCTGCAACCCTTTATTTATTGTTATTGGGAACTCAAAACCAGCACAATATTAAGCAGACCTTTTAGCTACCGGGTAGTGGCCGATGGTTGTATCGATATCTTTTTCGACCTTAATAGGGTCAGAGAAAGTTTTATCATGGGTTTCTGTAATAAATATGTAACCTTCGATCTGGAAACATCATTCCATTATGTCGGCATCAGATTTTTACCCAGCATGTTTCCCAACTTATTCAAGATAAGCGCTTTGGAACTAAATAACCGTGTAGAACCCCTCGAAATTATTGTTCCCCAGGTTGGCCAATTTATCGCCAGTCATTTTTCTCCAGCTTTAAGTTTCCCCGATATTAAATCCTTACTCGATGTTTATTTTACAACGGTTGTCTCCGAAATGAATTTATCGTACGACAGAAGGCTTTACCGGGCAATAGAAATCATTTTCAAAAAAGATGGTTTAGTCAACACCGAAAAAGATCTGGATGTGGGTTTGAGCAGCAGACAATTAAGAAGGTTGTTCGAATATTATATCGGTACCACTCAAAAAACCTTTAGCCAAGTGGTTCGTTTCCAACGGATGATTAAAGAAAACCAATTTAAGGATGCAAAAGCAGGCAAATCATTCCTCGATCAGGGTTATTATGATCAGGCACATTTTATTAAGGATTTTAAGACTTTTTACGGTTTAACGCCTAAAAAAGTGCTGTAAAACAAAATCTGTCTGATTTTTACAATTTACCCTTAGCGTTTTTTTTCAACTTTGATCAACAGAAAAAACGATCATGAAACGGCTATTAAGCGTATCGGTTGCTTTACTACTTACAGCAACCACTTTTTCGCAAAATAAATTAAAACCAGTTAAAACCAGAACAATGAAATTCAATGCAGGCATTATCACCAACAAAATAGCAGAAAGCAAGGCTTTTTATACCGGATTGCTAAATTTCGGGGTAACTTTCGAAAATGAGTTTTACCTTTTACTCCATAGCCCGGGAGAAAAATCTGAAATCAGTTTTCTGCTACCCGACCATAAAAGCCAACAGCCCCTTTTCCATAAAGCCTTTAACGGTCAGGGCATTTACCTCACCATCGAAGTAGATAATGTAGACGAAATTTATAAAGCATTACTGGCCAAAAACGTCAAAATTAAAGTTGACCTGAGGGATGAGCCCTGGGGCGACAGGCATTTTGCCATTGAAGATCCTAATGGCGTAGCGATAGATATTGTAACTTATTCGCCTAGATAGGATAATGGGGTTTAATTTTTTAGCCTTATCCAAATTCATTCTTATCTTTAGTAAACTAAAATTACGCACTACCAGATATAGAATGGATAATTCCGAAAAACTAAACCTGCTGATGATCAGGCTCGAGAATCTGTTACTTAGGCAGCAGGGCTTTGAAGCCGAAATTGAGGCCTTGAGAAACGAAGTTAGGGCACTGCAATCGCCAGGTGCTGCAACTACAGCACCAGTAACTCCTGCAGAACCTATAATTGTACCTCCATCAAGAAACACATCGCCTAGCCCTGTTGTACAAAACCAGGCCGTACCGAGACCCGTGCCTACGCCTTTGCCAACACCCCAAAATCCGGCCCAACCTAATTTTGCCGAGCGTTTTAAACGCGAAAACATGGTTAAATCCGATTTCGAAAAGTTTATCGGAGAAAACCTGATCAGCAAAATCGGTATCCTGATTTTAATTATCGGCGTGGGCATCGGTGCCAAATATGCCATCGACCATGATATGGTGAGTCCGTTAACCAGGATTATACTGGGTTATGCTGTTGGTGCCGGGTTAATGGGTTTTGCCATAAAACTTAAAGCCAAATACGAAAATTTTTCTGCCGTGTTGGTGAGTGGTGCCATTGCCATCATGTATTTCATTACCTATGCTGCCTACGATTTTTATGCACTCATTCCGCAGACACTGGCCTTTGCCCTAATGGTTGTGTTTACGTCGTTTACCGTGGTAGCGGCCATTAAGTACAATAAACAGGTAATTGCACATATCGGTTTGGTTGGCGCATATGCCGTTCCTTTTTTACTGAGCGATGGCTCGGGCAAGGTTGGCGTATTGTTTACCTACATGGCCATCATCAACATCGGCATTCTGATACTCGGTTTTAAAAAGTACTGGAAACCTTTATTTTATGCTTCATTCGGCCTAACCTGGCTCATTTTTGTTTCCTGGAGGCTCGATTTAAGTAGTTCGCACAATTATTTCGGATTGGCCCTATTATTCTCTTCACTGTTTTTCATTACATTTTACATCACCAACCTCGCTTATAAAGTAAGTAAAAAAGAGACTTTCGGCTTTAGCGATGTAGTGATATTGCTTTTAAATTCATTTATCTATTATGGAATAGGTTATCTGATTATATCGAACAATAAAGATAGTGCTGAACTGGTGGGTTTATTTACGCTCGCCAATGCAGTAATCCATTTTATCGTGGCCCTCATTATCTACAGGAAAAAACTTGCTGATAAAAACCTGTTTTACCTGATCCTCGCCATGGTGATTACTTTTATAACCATTGCCGTGCCTGTTCAGTTAAATGGTGGTTGGGTAACTATATTCTGGGCAGTAGAAGCTGCTGTATTATTCTATCTGGCAAGGGTAAAAAACATCGCGATTTACGAAAAACTATCTTTCCCCTTAATATTCCTTGCTTTTCTAAGCCTTTTGGAAGATTGGGCCAATTATTATGATATCTACCCGGGAGATTCGGTACTAATCACACCAATATTCAATGTCGGCTTTTTAACAGCCTGTATCTTTATTGCCTGTTTTGCCTGGATGCTCAGTATTAATAAAAAAAACGAAGTTTCTTCTGATTGGGTATGGACAAGAAAGATATTGAATTATGCTATCCCTGCAATTCTGGTTTTCGCCACTTATATCACTTTCAGGGTTGAGATTTCTAAATATTTCAACAATCTCTTCGATTTAAGTAAGATTAGCATTAAACCTTCAAATAAGTTAGATAATCAGTACAACGAATACAATTATAATTTCGAGAGTTTAAAAACAGCATGGCTCCACATTTATACCCTGTTTTTTGCTGCAGCACTAACTTATCTGAACATTAAAAAACTGAAAAACGGTGAACTGGCGATTGCCAACCTCATGATTAACCTCTTTGTTGTTATCATTTTCCTCACTTTCGGACTTTATAATTTAAGCGAATTAAGAGACAATTACCTGTTGCCCGAAAGCAAATACTTTACAATCGGCTCATTCAATATCGGTATCAGATACATAGGCATTGCTTTTTTTACCCTGCTGATTGTACAATGTTACCAATTGCAACGTTCAGGGCTGCTTAAAAAAGACTTTAAAGTCCTGTTCGATTACCTGCTTTATATTTCACTTTTATGGATTATAAGCAGCGAGTTGATCAATATCCTGGAGTTATCGCATTCAGAAACAAGTTACAAATTGGGCTTAAGCATCCTTTGGGGTATTTTCTCTTTATTCCTGATCAGCATGGGGCTTGCCAGAAACAAAAAACACCTGCGCATCAGCGCCATGGTACTTTTTGGCATTACCCTGGTAAAATTGTTCTTTTATGATATCTACTCGTTGAGCACGATTTCAAAAACCATTGTTTTTGTGTCGCTGGGTGTGCTGTTGCTGATCATTTCTTTCCTTTACAACAAATACAAACATTTAATTATAGATGATGTTGAAGCTAAAAATTAAACTGCTCACCTTTTTTTTGATCTGTGTAGCCACCGCAAATGCACAAACTGCTTCTTTTCAATTTAAAAGGAATATTACTGGTGTAAATACAGTTTGGCATAAGATGGTACTGCCGAACGACCTGTATAAAAAAGCAAATGCAGGCTTTGATGATTTCAGGATTTTTGGAATTAATGGCAAAGATACTGTTGAGGTGCCTTATCTGTTAAAACAAAGGGCCGATCAGGTTACTACCCATGATGTTGCCTTTAAACAAATAAATCAAAGCAGCGGCGCAGATGGTTATTATTATACTTTTCAATCACCGGAAAACAATACCATCAATCAGATCAATTTAGCCTTTAAACAGGGAAATTTCGACTGGAAAGTAAAGCTCGAAGGAAGTAACGACAACCTAACGTGGTTTTCTATCTTAAAAGATTACCGGATTTTATCGATCAAAAATAACGCAACAGATTACCAATTTACCAAGTTGAGTTTTCCGGATGCTAAATACCAATATTTTAGGATTGCCATAAAAAGCCCTGTACAGCCTGATTTATCGGAAGCAAAAATATCGAAAACCGATACGATAAAAGGAACTTATCAGGACGTAAAATACCAATCCTTCGATCTTAAAAATGATGTTTCTTCAAAAGAAACCGTAATCGATATAGTATTGACCAGCCCTGTGCCACTATCTTATTTAAAATTGAATGCGCAGAGAGATTTCGATTTTTACCGTCCGTTTAAAATCGAATATGCAACAGATAGTTTTAAAACCGACAAGGGCATTCAGTACAATTACGCTGTACTTTATGAGGGGACCATCAGCTCTCTGGAAAAGCCTGAATTCAGTTTCAGCAATACTATTGCCGCTAGGTTAAAAATTACCATCCAGAATAACGACAATAAGCCTTTACGCCTAAGCGGTTTGGTATTAAAAGGAAATATTTACGAAATCATTGCCAGGTTCGATCAGCCCAAAGGTGAATATGCATTATATTATGGCAATGAAAAAGCCACGGCACCAGTTTACGAGATCGAAAAATTTGAAAGTAAAATCCCAATCAATTTAACCAGTGTAAATATTGGCGAAGAACAGAAAAACCCTTCATATCACATCAAAACAGAAAAGCCCCTGTTCGAAAACAAAGCATGGCTTTGGGTTTTAATGGCCTTGATTATTGTGTTATTGGGCTGGTTTTCGTTTAAAATGTTGAGGAATTAGATATTTATTTTAATGAGCCTTCTAAAAAAATTATTTTCTTCTGAAAAAGAAAAATACCAGTCACCGAAAGTGCTTCTCGAATTGCGTAGCCCGAACTGTCCAATTACCGCGGTAATCGAACAAGATAACAGGGTTGCTTATTTCTATCTTTGGGGCGATAAAGAAACCGATTTTGGCATTAAAAGTTGCTGGGTCAGAAACTTTATAGCTGCGCCGGTAAAAATTGAAACAAATCTTATCGAAAAAGGAATACCACCGATGCTTACCAATACGTTTTGTAGGTTTCCTGAAGGACAAACCCCTTTGAAAAGTGAAGATCTGGAAATTATTTGGCTTGAAGAAGGTGATGGCGCTGCATTATTGGAAAATGGAGAAATACTTGCAATTATCCCCTCGTGGTCTGGTATTGGCGATTTCTTTGGCTATGCAAGAGATTGTAACGGACAGGGCGAATTTTGCTGGGAACTTACAGAATCGAACATTCTTACAGATAGAGTAAAAAATGCCCAGGAATTTTGGTCTTTATGGACCAATAAACCTAACCCGTTTCAGATCAGACAACCTCAGCTTTTAAATACTTATAAAGAATTTTTGGGTGATGGTGATAAATATTATGCAATAGACGGAAACGAATGGCCACCAAAAGGATTATTCCTAAAAACCGGTGAATTTAATGATGTATTTGCTACTGTAGGCTTATCATTGATTCCTATGCCAACTGTTGAAATGTATAGCGAAACACCCAACGACATTAATAGGATTGAACTGGGTTTGATATTAAAGTCTGGCCAAAAAGAATCAGAATTAAACGAACTGGCAAATTGGATAAGTGGACAGGCAGATATTCCTTGGACAAGGATGACATGGATGGGTAATGGCCACACGATTACTTTTATGAAACTTAAAAATACTAAAATCACATCCGTAATTTTAGTTAAAAACCTAAAAGTTCTGCCTAAACTGGAATTTGAAGATTATAGAAATAGTAAAGTCAATATGCTGTGGATGATCCCCATAACAGAAAATGAACGTGACCATGTTATAAAAAATGGTTCTGAAACCCTTATCGAAAAACTGAATGAATTAGGCACAGAAATTTTTAATATTTATAGAACGGAGATCTTATTTAATTAAACCATGAAAAATATCTTTGAACCCGCAGTAACCGGCGAAATCACCGAAAGAATTAACCAGCTTAGCCCTTCAACAGCACAACTTTGGGGCAAAATGAATGTTGCACAGATGCTGGCGCATTGTAATGTGAGCTATGAACTCGTTTACGACGATATCCATCCAAAACCGGGGCCATTTACCAGGTTTCTACTCAAAACACTGGTCAAAAATAAAGTGGTAAACGAAAAGCCTTACCCAAAAAATAACCAAACGGCACCACAGTTTATCATTAAAGGTGAAAAGGATTTTGAAAAAGAAAAAAGCCGTTTAATTGCTTACATCAATAAAACCCAGCAGCTTGGCGAAAGCCATTTTGATGGTAAAGCGTCGCATTCGTTCGGGGCGTTAACCAAAACCGAATGGAACAACATGTTTTATAAACACTTAGACCATCATTTAAATCAATTTGGCGTTTAAATTTAGGCTGTGATTGTCTAAATCGCCCCCTAAAAACGTCTTTTTCATACCTTATGCAGTTTAAATATCCTGCTTAACTTGGTACTAACAAAAAACCTATATAAAATGGCAAAACCACTTGTAACATGCCTTTGGTTCGACGGACAGGCCGAGGCAGCAGCTAATTATTATTGTACAGTTTTTAAAGACGCTAAAATTACCCAGGTTACCCCAATGGTAGTTACCTTCGAACTGAATGGAAATAAATTTATGGGGCTTAATGGCGGTCCGCAATTTAAGTTCAACGAAGCCATTTCGCTTATGGTAAATTGTGATAGTCAGGAGGAGATAGATTACTACTGGAATACCTTAAGCAAAAATGGCGGCGAAGAAAGCGTTTGCGGCTGGTTGAAAGATAAATTTGGCCTCTCGTGGCAGATTGTTCCTTCTAACCTGGGCGAGCTAATGGCCGAACCCGAAAAAGCCCAAAGGGTAATGGAAAAAGTGATGCAGATGAAAAAGCTTGATAAGGCCGTACTCGAAAATGCCTAAATTCTAAAACACAATCCCTGGGAGTTATCAGGAAAATTCCGTATCTTGTTTGATATGAAAAGATTAACGGCAATCATTACGTTAATCATCCCACTATTTCTTTGTACCTCCTGGGGGTTCTTTGCACACCAAAGGATAAACAATCTTGCGGTTTTTACTTTGCCGCCCAGCATGATCGGTTTCTATAAAAAGAACATCAAATACATTACCGAACATGCGGTAGACCCCGATAAACGAAGGTATGCCGATACTCTGGAAGCTCCACGGCATTACCTCGATGTAGAAAACTATGAGAAAAACATCGATAGTATTCCCGAAAAATGGAATGATGCCCTAGCTAAATATGGCTTAAAAAAACTGCATACCGATGGGATCGTGCCCTGGCAGATTGAGCGTACTTATTATAGTTTGGTTAAGGCTTTTAAAACCCGCGACTCGGTAAAAATATTAAAATATTCAGCAGATTTGGGCCATTATATTGGCGATGCACACGTACCATTGCATACCACAGCCAATCACAACGGTCAATTAACCAACCAGGTGGGTATCCATGCCTTTTGGGAAAGCCGCCTGCCCGAACTTTTTTCTACGCGATACAATTTTGTGGTTGGTAAGGCCCGTTACATCGAAAATCCATTAAAAGAAGCCTGGAAAATACTCAAACATACGCACAGTTTGGTTGATACTGTTTTAACCTTCGAAGCTGAGCTAAATGTATCCTTCCCTACCAGTCAGAAATACAGCTTTTCTGAACGTAACAGTGCTATTCTTAAACAATATTCCAAAGAATATGCTAAAGCATATCACGATAAGATGAACAATATGGTAGAGAAGCAGATGCGTGCAGCCATATTGGCCATCGGCTCATTCTGGTACGCTGCATGGGTTGATGCTGGCCAACCCGTGCTTAAAAACCTGATCAGAAGGGAATTATTGCCTGGTGAACAAAAGCAGGAAACAGATACCGAGCAGAAATACCAAAGAGGCGTACTGATTGGCCGCGAACTTTAATTAAGCTTTTGTATCTCCGTTTTCGATGATCTCTTCGATTTTTTTAGGTTTTAAACGGCTTTTAATTGCTGCCCAGATAGCAGGTACAAAAGTAACCACAGCGATAAAGATAATCACCAGTTCGAAGTTGTTTTTGATTACCGGAATCTGCCCCAACAGATAACCGCCAATTAACAGGGCGAAAATCCAGGTTACACCACCAATAATATTATAATAGGTAAAACGGCCAAAAGGCATTTTTGCAATACCGGCAACAAAAGGTGCTATGGTTCTGAAAATAGGTAAAAAGCGGCTCAACATGATCGCTTTACCACCATGTTTTTCGAAAAACTCATGCGATTGATGATAATATTTCAGTTTGAGGATCTTATTTTTCTCTTTAAATACACCTGCCCCCAGCACACTGCCCAGTTTATAATTAACCGTATTGCCTAAAATTGCGGCAACGATCAGAATAACCAGCATAACCCAGATGTTTAAACCTGTTTCATGTTCGCCGGCAATTAAAGCTCCCATTGCAAAAAGCAACGAGTCGCCAGGTAGAAACGGTGTGACTACAAAACCTGTTTCAGCAAAGATGATGAGGAATAAAATAAGATAGGTCCAGGTGCGGTATTCGTTTACGATCTCGGCTAAATGAACATCAATATGAAGAATAAAATCTAAAAGCTGCTGTAGTAATTCCAATTTATCTGATTTTGGGCAAAAGTATGAATATGAAAGGGATTAAGTGCTAGAAAAGTGCAATATAATTTAGTTGGCAGAAACCAGACGCATCTGTAGTTCTCCTTTTTTCGATCCATCGAGCAGAACGGTATAAACCAATCCTTTGGTAATGGCCAGTGATCCTACCGGTTTGGTAGTAGTGGGAGCTACTGTAAGCGAATCTAATGTAGATACTGGTAGTTGGGTTGATACAGTAGAGGTTAATGTAAAAGATATTTTAGTTGCCTTTGTTACATTAACAGTATGGCTTAGCCTATCTCCATATTTCATGGTAAATTGAGGGAAAGCATTTCCGTCATCCTTAACAATCACATCAGAACCCAAAGTATAACCCAAATTTAAAAAAGTTAATTTGGCCACAGTCAGATTTGGCTTTACATCATCTTGATAAACATTAAGTAAGGGGCGATCGGTCGTATTTTTTCGTGTATAGTAAACCGAATAGTTAGCACCAATATCAAACTTTTGCGTTGCGCTTGCCACATCAACCCCCGTATTTATATTTCTGGAAGTGATGGTGTAGGTAGAATCTCCGGCAATTACAATATAATTGCTATTTGAGCCGTAATTTGTAGAGGCGCCAGACTGAATACCCCTTAGATAAAAATTCTGAGTGGTATCGGTTACAGCCGCCTGAAAGTACCTGATCTTAGCATCCCCTTTGATAAAATTATCATTCTTAATGCATGAAAAGAGCATTAACGCAGGTAAAACCATAAAAAGTATGGGGAATATAATACGGGTATTTTTCATATAAATCGCTAATGCAAATAAAACGTAAAGATAGCAGAAACGGTATAATTTTGTTAAATTAATTATCAGTGATAATATGGGCTTCCAGTGTTGCAGCTGTGGTTCCGCTAAACCAGATGGTATAGATCTTTCCGCCAGCCAAAGCGGTACCTTCTATGGTTTTTATTGTGCCAGAGCCTACTACATTATACCTTAAATTCATTCCTGCATCAACAGTAAAATAATTTGATGCCTCTTTAAATGGCAGGCCATTAACAAATTGCGTACCACCCTGTACCATTACATTTATACCCGTGGTAAAGCTAGGCGTAAGGTTAATGAGTTTGATTTTAGCTTTGCTGCTTTCGTTATTGCTTAAGTTATCTTCATAACTAACAAGTTCGAGCTGGCCCTGCTTGTTGCTTACCAGAAATGTAGTGTAGGTAATAGATGGCGTAAAATTTAGAGAAGTATCGGTAGCAGCAGCCATATTATCGGTTCCGGTATAGGAAACACTTCTGTTGCCGGATGGGATTTTTACATATTCGCTGCTTTCGCCAAAAGCCAAAGCAACCGAAGTCAGTTTTTCATTATCAAGGTAAAAATCCTGATGTACATCTGCCTGAGAAGCATTAACCACTTTAACCTTGGCTTCTCCTTTAACAATTACATCAGGATCGTGTTTTTTACAGGATGATAATGCGATTGCAGTTAAAGAGATAGATAGAATCAGTGATTTCGAGAGATAAGTATAGATTTTCATAAGGTTAGGTTTGTTGGTAAACAAAAATGGCTTGATCAAAAATCAAGCCATTCCCTTATAAAAAAACTAAATAACTAGTAGTTTAGTAACTATTATTTAACATTACCGGCATTACCAGCATCAAAACATCTTCATTTTCATCGTTGGTTTGCGGGATTAAAAGCCCTGCCCTGTTCGGTGTCGAAAGCTCTAAAGTAACTTCATCGCCACTTAAATTGCTTAACATTTCGATTAAAAAACGTGCATTAAAGCCTATTTCAAGGTCTTCACCATCATATTGGCAGCTTAAACGCTCATGTGCCTCATTTGCAAAATCCAGATCCTCAGAAGAAATATTCAGTTCGCTGCCGCTGATTTTTAACCTCACCTGGTGTGTGGTTTTATTTGCAAAAATTACAACCCTGCGAAGTGTATTTAAAAACAGACCCCTATCAATAATCAATTTGTTCGGATTATTGGTCGGAATTACTGCCTCATAATCTGGATAGCGTTCGTCTATTAAACGACATACCAGATTGATATTTTCAAATTTAAAGAAAGCACTGGTTGCATTATAATCAACAGATACATTGATATCTGTAGATGGTAATGCTGCTTTCAAAAGTGTTAAAGCCTTTTTAGGAAGAATAAATGATGTTGCTTTATCCGCTTTGCTATCCATACGACGGTATCTAACCAACTTGTGTGCATCGGTTGCAACAAAAGTGATGTGCTGAGGAGATAACTGACAGAATACACCTGTCATAGCCGGACGAAGTTCATCATTACTTACCGCGAAAATGGTTTTGGTAATGGCTTCGGTTAAAACCGACGCCGGTAAATTTACCGAAGAGGCATTTTCTACAACCGGGATTTTTGGAAAATCGTCGCCGTTTTCGCCGCTTAATTTATATTTACCGTCGCCTGCGCTGATCTCGATGGCAAAAGTGCTGTCATCAATATTAAAAGCAATAGGCTGATCTGGTAAGGTTTTTAAGGTATCTAATAAAATTTTTGATGGAACAGCCACTTTACCTTCTTCCTTTGATTCTACAGGCAGCGCAGTTGTCATGCTGGTTTGCAGATCGGTAGCAGAGATAGTTAAGTTTCCATCTTTAATTTCGAAGAGAAAATTTTCTAGTATAGGTAAAACCGTGCTGCTGCTCGAGGCACCATTTACAGTTTGTAAGTGTTTTAACAGAGTTGATGTGGATACAATAAATCTCATGATATCATTTAGTCTTCTTCAAAAATATAAAAATTATTTAGCGTACTTGTATTTGCGGTAATAATGTTGAAAAATTGCAAAGAATATTAACAATAGTAAGGGTGCCACCACATTTATAAACTGCCATTTGGTTTTTTCGAGCTTAATTTTGGCTTTATCAAGCAACCTGATCTTTACTTCCTTATTCCGCAACGAGATCAGGTTATCTTCATCAGTAAAATAATCGACAATATTGAGTAGCAAAGCCTTATTACCAAAAGTACGCTGCGAGTAACGGTCGAAACCCAATGGAAAAGGCGTACCGTTCTGTTCCGACACCTGATTTTTAAAAATGTCGCCATCCCCGATCACGATCATTTTGGCAGGTTTACCGGTACTTTGCAAAGTATAGGGCTGGGTGATACCTGCAGGTAAAGGCCTGCCGGCAAAAACCGACGGAAAATTTCCTTCTAACAGTGCACCTACATTTTGTGGCTTACTTTGAAAAGCTCTTGGATCCAATTTTTCGCTGATCATCTGTAAACTGAACAGTTTAGGCGCTTCGAAAACCTTATTGTATGGAGATGTAGTTAAAATATATGATTTTTTTACGCCTTTGGCTCCAATGGTATCAACGGTACTTGGAAATTCGGATTTTATCCCATCCAGTTTTTTCACCACATCCTGTGCAGTATCAGGCAATAAAATAGGATAATAAATCCAGGGTACCAGTTGCATCTGGTTCTGGCCACCTACTACGCCTGTAGACACCGGAATTTCGGCACTGTTAGCCGGATCGGCGATAATATTGTAGTTCACCCTCGCGCCGTACATAAAAAGCATATCATCCAGGTTAAGGTTACTGTTAATGGCCATCTGCCCATTGCGGTTCCTCAAACTATCCAGCTCCGCCCGTACCTGATCGATACTCCAAAGTACGCGCCCGCCGTTCATTACAAAATAATTGATCTTGTATTTTTCGGTTTCGGTAAAAGGTTTTGTAGGCTTGGCAATTACCATCATGCCCAGTTTATCGAGCCCTGCTTTATCAATGGTATTTAAATCAATACGGCCAACAAGGTAACTGTTGGATAGCGAATGGATGCCATCGGCCAATTGAAGATCTGTTAATTCGCCGTTCGATTCGGTAAAACCGATCCGCGGATTGGTACCTGTAATTACTTTCTTTAAACTGGAGGTAAAAATATATTCGAGGTTTTCGATGGATCGGTTAATGTTATCTTCATAACTGCCCCTTGTATCGAGATTCTGAAAAAGTTTTATGGGCAGCTGTTTTCCATCGCTCTCGATCATCGCCATCGGAAAAACAAATTTCTGGGTAAGGCCCTCTTCTGTTTTAACACTTAAATTGGTGGCCTCAATACCTTTTTCGTATAAATTATTGATCACCGTATCCTGTTCTGCCTGATTTAAACCGGCCAGGGGATCAACAAAAACAATTTTTATCTCGCTTTTGGCATAAGCCCTATAATCCGATAAAATATCGCTTACCGCAGCCTGTAAACGTTTAAAAGCTGGAGGAAGTTCTCCTGAAAGAAATACCGTAATAGTTACCGGTTTTCCGTTTTTCTGCAACAGGGTTTTTGTTTTTTCGCTCAGTGTAAAACGTTTGTCGGCAGTAAAGTCGAAACGGTGAAAAACGTAAGAACCAATCACATTAAAAACAACCAAAACGGCAATTGCAGCAATAAAACTAACCCATTTATTCTTCGTCTTCATTATCGTTTCCCTCCTATGATTAATTTAGTGAACAATAAAAACAAAGCCGAAAAGGTAATAAAATAGATCAGGTCGCGGGTATCTAAAACACCCCGACTGATAGCAGTATAATGCTGGTTGATCCCTAAATTGGTGATGCTGGTTTCTACAGACTGAAAAGCAGCAATCTGGCTGGTGTAATCGAAACCCAGAAAAGAAAATGCGCATAAAGCGGCACATATTACAAAGGCAATAACCTGGTTCTTGGTTAAGGCCGACGAAAAAATACCGATGGCAGTAAATGCTGCCCCCAGTAAAAACAGACCGATATACGACCCGATAACGGATCCGGTATCAATATTCCCTTCAGGAAAACCCAATTTTGAGATGCTGTAATAATAAACTACCGTTGGGATTAAGGCAAACAATACGAGTACCAAACTGGCGAGGTATTTTGCCACAATAATCTGCCATATGCGGATGGGGCGGGTAATTAAAAGTTCGTAGGTCCCCTCTCTCCTTTCCTCAGCAAAAGAGCGCATGGTGATGGCCGGAATAAGGAACATAAAAAGATAGGGCACCAGACTAAAAAAACCGCTCAGCTCGGCATAACCATAATCAAGTACCGAAGTATCGGGAAAGAACCAGAGTAAAAGCCCCGAAACCAATAGAAAAATACCGATGGTGATATAAGCAACCATCGAACTCAAAAAACTGAATAACTCGCGTTTAAAAACTGCGTACATGTGCTATTAAAACGCCGAAGTTAACCATTTATTCCTGCAAATTTAAAAAGGAGGTTGAAGTAAATTGATCGCCGTGAGGCTACATGGCAAGTTTGGTAAAAATAAATGGATGCATGTTATAAAGTAAAACCCAATCCTACAGAATATACCAGATTTTTAGCGTTTAAATATACATCCCTCGAATTGGAAAATTTTACAGCACTGGCGCTAATACCTGCCTGTATATTTAATCCGTTGGCAAGCTGAAATCCAGCCAGGGCATTTCCGCCAAAATCCAACCGTTTAAAATCTCTATCCGATCCGAATTTAACATTTTGTTTATCTGGTCTTACCACATCATCATTAATTACATATTTATACCTGGCCGTTCCTGATAATGCGACACCCAGATACGGCCCTAAGCCGAAAAATATCTTTTGTTTTCCAACCGGAATATAGGCAATAGCGTTGGCCGGTATCTCAAAATAAAGGAGGTTAATTTTTGCTGATGCAGTGTTATAACTAAAATAGGATGCTTCAGTTCCTTTGCCAACAATAGAAAAGCCTGGTTGAAATGCGATATTTTTTCCTAGAGGAATATCCACCGTTGCACCAAAATAGAACGAGGTATTAACACTACTTTCACTAATAGCCCCACCATCAAAAGCTATTGCATCCTTACTGGCTGTAATTTTCGGGAATGTTACACCTGCTTTTACCGAAATCGGTAAGGCTTTTTTCTGCGCAGAAACCGATAAGGCAGGTATTAATGTAAATAAGAACAAAATAATTTTCTTCATGGGACAAAGTTTGATGAAATGTTAATTATTATTTACAAAAAAGCCCCGAATATACCTCGGGGCTTCACTTTTATTTCCGGTTTAGAAAGAAAAACCTACACCAACGGTGAAAACTTTGTTTTTAAAGGTTACTTCGTCCGAGATATCATCATCAGCCACGCTGCTTAGCCCTAAGCCATAACCTGCATGGATATTAAAACCATTGTTTAACTGATACCAGGCCAAAAAGTTTAATCCAAAATCGGTACGCTTAAATTCAGAATCATTCTCACCAAATTTGATATCTTCCTTGATCGATCCATATTTACCATTTGCATTTAAAGCATAAGCAAAGTATGGTCCGGCGCCAACAAATATTTTACCCGCACCATTCAACTTAAAATTGGCCAAAACATTTACAGGTAATTCGAGGTAATTAAAATTTAAGGTAACTTTCTCGCTTGGTCCGGTTCCGCTATCTTCAAAAGCAAAGCTGTTACTGTTAAATTTTGTTCCTTTGCTGATAAAAGTTAAGCCCGGCTGGATTGAAATCACATCCGATACGGCAAATTCTGCCGTACCGCCAACATAAAATGAGGTTTTGGCATCGAAACTTACCGAGGTACTGCCTGATGAGATGGTCATATTAGGAAAAGCGAGGCCTGCTTTTACGCCAAAAGTTACCGGTTTTCCTGTCTGAGCTGAAGCTGCAAAGCCCAGGCCTGCAACTGTTAATAAAGATAATACGAATCTTTTCATGATTTTGAGAGTTGTTATAAGAATTATTTTTAGTTTCCGTGCTCCGCTTATTTTTTGCGAAAGCGTTACAATGATAAAAAAACTAATCTGATAGTTAAAAAATATCTTCTGATTTCCTTTTTTAACTAAAAGACATTTAAAGGATTGCAAACAAAAAAGCCCCCAATTTCTCGGAGGCTCTTAAATAATTTATTATTGTTTTTACTACAAACCGAATGCGAACGCAGCACGGATACCGATAAACGATACTGACGAACCATTTCTGGCCCATCCCTCGTAACGTATACCTAAATCGATACTTGATTTATCCGCTACAGAAAAAGATGCACCTAAAGTTGGAGAGTATGCAAAAGCAGTACCGGATCCTTCGCCAGTAGCAATGGCAGCTCCTACCTCACCAGCGCCATAAAAATTACCGCCAAAATAATACTTAGCACCTACTTTTAAAGGAATAATACCATCATTTTTAAGTTCTGAACCAACTAAAGCTTTATAGGCATCTTTAATCTCTTTTTTATAAGAGAACGATAAGTATCCTGCAGAACCTGTTAAGTTTAGTGATTTCGCAACATTTAGTTCTCCTTGAACTGAACCACCAAAACCTAAATTGTTAGCATCTGCTAATTTGCCAATTGGTAAAGCGAAATCTGGTCCTACGCTGATTTTGTTAACCGCGCCTTCTGTTTGAGCTGAAGCTGCATAACCTAAGCCTGCAACCATTAATAAAGATAATAATACTTTTTTCATGTGTTTTCTGTTAATTGAAACTTATTATTTAGTTAAAACAATAGACGTTGAAAAAACCAAAAAGTTACAGCAAAAATTAAAATTTCAATCCGTTAAAAACAAAAAACGCCCTGAGATTAATCAGAACGTCTTAATAATTAATTGTTTATTATTTAATTTAGAAAGAAAACCCTAAGCCAAAACCTAGGTTTGGTAAAACACCACTACCTTTTAGGGTAGAAAAAGCTCCGTCGTTATCATCATATTTAAATGAAGAGTAAGCAGCTCCCAGGTTTAAATCGATAACAAAACCGCTATCGAATGCCCATTGGTAACCTGCTTTAGCGCCGATGTTCAATGACCCGTAATTGGTTTTGTATTCCTGGCCATCAAAGAAATCTTCGATTTTCACCTTTCCGGTCAGATAACCAGCTTTTGCACCTACATACCAGCCGTGTAAGCTTTCGCGGAAATAATAACGGTATTGTGCTTCGCCGCCGAAACTAGAGTATTTTGAACCCCCAAGTTTATAACCGGCAACTCCTAATCCTACGCTGGCAGAACTGTTATCGCCAATTTTAAATTCACCACTAACCAAATCTGTACCACCTAAAAGCGCAAGAGGGTTAGCTTTAATTGCAATAGTTTGAGCTTTAGTTGCAAATCCAAGTGCTGCAACCATTAATAAAGATAATAACGTTTTTTTCATTGTAATTATTTAGATTTTATTTTCCTACTTATAGGCAACCTCCATGCCATCAGAAAATAAAAGCCTGAATAAAACATCAATAAATAGCTTTAAAGAGTATCAAATAGCTAAAATTGCGAGTATTATATAAAGCTCGAAAACTTAATTAAGTCTAATTAATCAACATTGTGGATTTATTTCAACAAAAAAACGGGGAAATTTTACACATTCAGAACTAACAATATTAGTTTCTGATCCAATTACAGTCCCAAAACATAAGCGAACCTGATCCCAACAAAACCATTGGTATTGGATTTGTTTAAACCAACTGAACTGCTTTTGCCCGTCCATGCCTCGTAACGGATACCTAAATCGAGTTTATCCCCTCCAGCGAGCTTAAATTGATTTCCTAAACCGGGCGACCATGCAAATAAAGTTTTCTGATCTTTATTTAAAGGTAATGCAGCCCCCAACTGTCCTTCGGCATAAAAACTTTCGCCCAACTGATATTTAAAGCCTCCTTTTGCTGGGATATATGATAAATCCTGAACATTGAATAACTGGTTTTTCCTGCCAAAAAAGTTCATGTAACCTGCGTTTAAGGTTAGTGCAAAATCTTCGGCGATGGGAAAATCGGCTTTTACAGATGCACCCAATCCTATTCCCGACAGGTTGGAAAAATTGCCCGAAGGCAAACCGATTTCTGCTCCAATGCCGATGTTGGCACTGGTTTGCGCTTTTAAAAGTACCGGACTTAAAAATAAAAAAGTGATGAGTAAAATCTTAAATTTTGGATTAAGCATAAATTAAGCGGTAAGTTTCCTGAAAATATCTTCTAATGACTGCTGTTGATGCGCTTTTTTAAGTCCTTCGAGTGAATCGTTTGCGACTATTTTACCTTTGCTGATAATAATAATATCATCGCATATAGCTTCTACTTCCTGCATAATGTGGGTAGAGATCACCACCGTTTTGGCAGCACCCAAAGTTTTGATCAGCAACCTGATATCAACCAGTTGGTTCGGATCGAGGCCCGAAGTAGGCTCGTCCAAAATTAAAACTTCGGGATTATGGATAATGGCCTGCGCCAGGCCCACGCGCTGGCGGTAGCCTTTGGATAACATACCTATTTTTTTATGCTGCTCGGGTGTTAGTCCTACCATTTTGATCACCTCATCAATCCTGGCAGACAAATGAGCGGTTTGGTAAGTTTGTCCAACAAAATTTAAAAACTCTTTTACATACATATCGGCGTAAAGCGGTGTATTTTCAGGCAGATAACCAATGTGTTTTTTAGCCTCCAATGCTTGAGATACGATGTTCTTACCAGAAATTTCAGCTTCGCCGGATGTAGGTTCCAAATAACCGGTAAGCATACGCATGGTGGTAGATTTACCTGCTCCGTTCGGACCCAAAAAGCCAAGGATACGGCCAGGTTTAGCTTCAAAACTGATAGCATCTACCGCTTTTTGCTTATCGTAATGTTTAGAAAGATTTTTAACTGAAATACTCATGTCTGTATATTTAACGGCAAAGAGCATGGAGATTTTAGCAAAGTAACTATTCCATTAGGATTCTTCGTTGTTCCTCCTCGCAATGACGGCTAAATTAATTTATATGTGTTGAACTTATTTTTTTATTGTACCTGAATTTATCCAGTTCTTCCGAAGCCTGCTGCAGATTATCGCCTGATAAAATATCGGCACCATTGTTAACGAGGTGGTAATATACCATTTTGGCGGGAGCCGCAATAGCACTTTTATCAATATTGCCCATGGTACCCAAAATGGTGGTAATGCCTTTGCTATGCAGGTATTGATATAATTCTTTATCAGGCGCAGTAACCCCCACAAAGGCTACAATACGGTTATCCGGAATCCCCAAATTGTTTAACCTTTTTAGCTCGGCTTTCTTTTGCACCGAGGCCGAAATCATCAGATCGGGGGCCAGTTGATGTACTTCTTTTGCCTGATCGGCTGTGTAGGTAATGATAATCGAATTACTTTCTACTTTATATTGCCTTACTTTTTCGATCACTTTGGCGTAAGAAACACCTTTTTTTAAATCGATGGTCAACAATACTTTCCCTTTGCTCCAGCTCAGTACACTATCCAATGTTGGGATTTTAAATTTCGTCTCATTCCCATCATTATCTTTTAGGTTAAAGGCTTTTAACTCCCCATAAGTATAATTACCAACCGGGCCTTTTCCAGTAGAAGTTCTATCCAATAAATCATCGTGCATAATTACCATCACCGAATCTTTACTGTAAGCGATATCAAATTCGATAACCACAGGGTTGTAGGTTGTGGCATTATCAAAGGTTTCAATACAGTTTTCAGGATAACCGGCCATCGGCCCGCCACGGTGCGCACTGATTAATGGGAAACGGTTATCGGGCGACCACTTTAAGAACCGGTATAATTCTTCAGCGCTATTAAATTTAATATATTGATGGCTTCTTTCTTCTGTTTTGCACGAGCTAAACGCGGCAACAATAACCAAGAATAGTAAGTGATGGAATTTCATGGATCAAAAGTAAACAAATTGGTTAACTGTTGAACTGGTTAAGCGGTTAATTGCTAAAAAGGGTTAACCGCTTAATTGTTGACTGCAATACATTTTCTCCAGTTCCTTTTAGCTTGATCAAAAACCTTTTACCTTTTACCTCTTACCTTTTACCTTATTTATTATCTTTGCTGCATTATGGCTCAAAAGAATAACGACGAACAATTTAAAAATGTAATATCACACGCTAAAGAATACGGTTTTGTATTCCAGAGCAGCGAAATATATGATGGCTTAAGTGCTGTTTACGATTATGGCCAATTGGGTGCCGAGTTGAAAAACAACATCAAAACCTACTGGTGGAAAGCCATGGTACAGATGCACGAAAACATTGTAGGTATTGATTCTGCAATTTTTATGCACCCTAAGGTTTGGAAAGCCAGCGGACACGTTGATGGTTTTAACGATCCGATGATCGATAATAAAGATTCGAAAAAACGTTACCGTGCCGACCAGTTATTGGAGAATAAAATTGATGAACTATATTCTGAACTGGCAAATTTCAGTGCTGATAACAAAGCTAAGTTTGAA
>NZ_DJDT01000113.1 GCF_002432345.1 Pedobacter sp. UBA5917 | reverse complement strand
GGTAACCGGAATTCCGGTTACCATTTTTTGTTTTGTAATTGGCTTGTAAATAGATAAACATCAGGTCTAAAATTTGCGACCGATTGTTCATATTTGCAACGTCATGAAAAAAGCCGAACGTACCAAACAATTCATTATTGAAAAATCTGCACCGGTTTTCAATACAAAAGGTATTGCGGGTACTTCTATGAACGATATTATGGAGGCTACGCAATTGGCAAAAGGCGGAGTTTACAGGCATTTCCCCAGTAAAGAAGCCCTGAGTTTAGAGGTTTTTAACTACCTGAGCAGTTTAATGCACGATGCCGTTACCGGTGTGGTAAGGGAAATACCAACAGCCAAAGGAAAACTTTATGGCCTACTTGATTTCTACGATAGCCGAGTTCTATCAAAATGGGGTGGTTGTGCCATTCTAAATTTTGGCGCAGAGGCCGACGATACTAATCCGGTAATGAAACAAAAAGTAAGTGCAGCCATCCACCGGTTTAAAAACCGCATCAGCAAAATCATTACCGATGGACAGGAAAACGGCGAATTTTCTAAAGATTTTGATGCAGAACAATATGCAATTAAAGTTTTCACCATGTACGAAGGTGCAGTGCTGATCAGCAAAATAGAAAATAACCCCGAATACCTGCATCATATTATCGCCATGCTGAAAAAAGAAATCGAACCTTATATTATCTAAAATTTTTTACTTAAAAAGAGACCGATCATTCACTTTTAAAACATAAATAAACCGCCTTGTGAACTCACCTATTTCATTATAGCTATACCCCGAATATTAAAAACTATTTTTTTAACCAAAAAGAGACCAATCGTTCACTTTTATAAAATCACCAAATGAACAATTTAAAACGCATCCTATTAATCATCACGGTATTGATGGCAGCTGTGATGGAGCTGATCGATACCACCATTGTAAACGTGGCTCTTTCGCACATGAGTGGAAACCTCGGCGCCACCCTGGAAGATACTACCTGGGTAGTAACTGCTTATGCCATCGCCAACGTAATTATTATCCCCATGACCAGTTTCCTGACCGCGATTTTCGGTCGCAGGAAGTACTACATCGGTTCGATTATCGTATTTGTAATCTGTTCGATCATGTGCGGCGGGGCACCTGATATATGGACATTGGTTGCGTTCAGATTTTTACAGGGATTGGGCGGAGGTGCTTTGTTATCGGTTTCGCAGGCCGTGATATTTGAGTTGTTCCCGAAGGAAAAACAGGGTGTGGCGAGTGCCATTTTTGGCATTGGTGTATTTATCGGTCCAACCATCGGCCCAACAATGGGCGGTTTGATTATCGATAATTACAACTGGCCCCTGATTTTTTACATCAATATCCCGATTGGTATCGCCGCAGCTGTTTCCTGTTATTTTCTGCTTACCGAACCGCTGATCAAGCCCAAAATAAACAAAGTAGATTGGCTGGGCATTATCCTGTTAGCTGTGGGTATCGGCTCTTTACAAACGGTTTTAGAACGTGGACAAACCGAAGATTGGTTTGCGACCGGTTATATCATTGTATTAACAGTTACAGCAATTGTAACCTTAACGGCATTTATCCTCTGGGAATTACATGTGCCCCACCCCGTGGTTAACCTGAGGGTATTTAAAAGCAGATCTTTATCAATCGCCGCAATTTTAACGTTTATTACGGGGATAGGTATGTTTACTTCCGTTTTTATTACACCTGTTCTGGCCCAGCGCCTGCTTGGCCTAACCCCTACCGAAACAGGGCTTATGTTATTGCCCAGCGCGGTAATCGCTATTTTTGCATTAATTGCTTCGGGCAGGTTGATGGCTAAAGGGGTATCGCCGATTTTGATTGTTGTTTTGGGTTTTATCTGCTTTATTTATTTTAACTGGAGCATGTCGGCAATTAATTTTGATATATCTGCCCATTCCATCAGCATTAACCTGATTTTCCGTGCCACAGCCATGGCATTTTTAACCGTACCACTTACCATGCTCGCAGTTTCATCATTACCTCCGGCCGACATTCCACAGGGAGCAGCACTTAATAATATGATGAGGCAATTGGGTGGTGCATTCGGCATATCGGCAGTAAACACCTATTATGCACAAAGGATCGCGGTACACCGTACTGATCTGTTAAGCCATATCAATCCCTACAATCCGCAGGCTGTTGAGCGCTTAAATTCGCTAACTTCCTATTTCCGGCAGAAAGGGATCAGTGCAATGGATGCCCGTATGAAGGGGATCGGCGTATTGGAACATACCATCAGCGCACAATCGTCTATGCTCAGTTATATCGATTGTTATTATTTTGTGGGCCTGCTTTTTGTAATTACCCTGCCCCTGTTATTTTTTGTAAAAACGAATAAAAATCCTGCGGCCGCCAAAATGGTGATATCGGATCATTGATACCGGTTAAATTATAAATTAAGCCGGGTTATTCTTTTGTACTTTTATGGAACGCAGAATTTAAGTTTCACACGATCTAAGTGAAAGATATAGAATTCTGCAGCTAATCCGGATTTATTCAAAGAATTTCAGATTTGATTTTCTCCGTTTCATTGTATAAATTGAACCCAAATAATCCTTTTTCAAAATCAACAAATATGAAACGGTACCTTTTTATCATTCTTTTGGCATTGTCTTTTTCGGCAAAGGCACAGCCTAATATCAACCATTATAAATATATCATTGTGCCTGAGAAATACAGTTTTCTTAAACAATCCAACCAATATAATTTAAACGGCGTTACCAAAGCGCTATTCGAGGGAATGGGTTTTACAGTTTATTATGATAATTCTGACCTTCCTACAGAGATTGCAGGCGATAGATGTAAGGCGTTAACAGCAGATGTACTGGAAAAAAACAGCATGTTTGTAACCAACTTAACCGTTGTACTGAAAGATTGTAAAGGAACAGTAGTGCTAAAAAGTAAGGAAGGGAAAAGCCGCGAAAAGGAATATAAAACCTCGTTCAATTTAGCTTTACAGGATGCCTTTAGCTCGTTAAACGATTTTCGTTATACGGCAGGCAGCACACCTGAAACTGCAGCGCCAGCCACAACAGCTGCAACACCCGCTGCACCTGCACAGGAAG
>NZ_DJDT01000112.1 GCF_002432345.1 Pedobacter sp. UBA5917 | reverse complement strand
GTTGAGCGGTAATACCACAAAGGATTACTTTCTCCAAAGCAAAGCCATCTGCGGTACGGAATATCGAACCCACATTGTGCATGCTGCGCACATTATCCAAAACCACTACAACAGGCAGTTTTTCCTGTGCTTTAAACGCCTCAATATCCGGACGGTTTAACTCGTCTAATTTTAATTTTCTCATTTTTTTAAAGTGATTACACCGATGAAGGGATTACACTGATTTGTTTATAACTTAATTGGGCCATTACCAATTTCGCTGATGTAAATTGCGGCAGGGTAACCTATCTTATCTACGTAATAATCTGTTAAGTATTTTGCAAAGTCTTCTTCATAACCTTTTTCAAGTAATGCAATCGCGCAGCCCCCAAAGCCTGCACCCGTCATACGGGCGCCGATTACATGCTCATAAGCTGTACAGAAATCAACCACGGCATCAAGTTCCTTTCCGCTTACTTCGTATAAGTTTCTTAACGATTCGTGCGAAGCATACATTAAACGTCCAAATTCTTGCAGATTGCCGTTGTTTAAAGCTTTTGCGGCCAAGTGTACACGGTCGTTTTCTTTAACCACATGTGTTGCGCGGTTTAAAATCACTTCATCTGTAATTAAATGACTATGCAAGGCAAATTTCTCGGCATTTAGCTCGCAAAGGTAATGAAGGGTGATCTCTTCATTTAACTGTTTAAGCGCCGTCTGGCACTCGGCTACGCGTTCGTTGTATTTCGAATCAGCCAATTCGCGTGGTTTATTGGTATTGATAATGGCCAGAACATAATTGCCCAGATCAACATCTACCATTTTATATTTTAAAGTTTCACAGTCTAGTACAATTGCCTTGTTTTTTTCACCAAAAGCAACTGCAAACTGATCCATAATGCCCGAATTAAGGCCGATGAAATCATTTTCAACACGTTTTGCAATTTTTACCAGTTCTAATTTGTCGTAACCCAGGTTAAAATAGCTGTTTAGGGCGTAAGCAGTTGCAATTTCAATCGATGCAGAAGAAGAAAGTCCAGATCCGATCGGGATATTCCCATAAAAAAGAAAATCCAGCCCGGCAATTTCCTTTCCATCGCTGATAAATTCGTTTATTACGCCTATTGGATAATTGGTCCAAAGCCCACCATCTTTTTGGTTTATGGTATTACTTTCTACTGCTGTTTCTATTTCAAAATTTAAGCTTTTAAACCTGAATTTATTGTCGTTATTAGGGGCAATGGCTACCCAGGTGCCAAGGGTAATGGCGCAGGGCATCACTAAGCCTCCGTTATAATCGATATGTTCGCCGATGAGGTTAACACGGCCGGGGGTGAAATAAACAGCGTCCGCATTTTTATGATAATGGGCAGCAAATTTTTCCTCGAGGTTAATGTCCATTTGGCTAAAATATATTTATTAAAATCATTAATAATGGTATGTTTGTTTAGGAAACAAAAGCCCTAAGTTACAATTTATGAGCGTTCAGCAAATACCTACCGGAAAAATTATTGATGGCGAAGAAGTTATCGCAATCGAACTAACCAATAGTAAAGGCACTTATGTTAAAATATTTAATTATGGTGCAATCATCAACAAATTTATTGTCGAAAATGCCAAAGGCGAAAAGCAGGATATCGTGCTTGGTTTCGATACTTTTGAAGAATACCTTGATCCGGCTTACCTAAGCGGTTATCCTTATTTAGGTGCAGTGGTTGGCCGTTATGCCAACCGGATTAAAAATGGAAATTTCACCATCGATGGAGAAAACTATCAACTGGCGCAAAATGCAGGAACGGATACTTTGCATGGTGGTATAGAGGGGTTTGATAAAAAAGTTTGGGATATTGTTGAGATTAGTGAAGGACCACAGTCATCAGTTACCTTACAATATGAAAGTGTTGATGGCGAAGAGAATTTTCCAGGTAACCTGATCATCGATCTTACTTTCGAACTGACCGAAAACGACGAGTTGATTTTGAGTTATGAAGCAGAAACCGATCAGGCTACGGCCATTAATTTAACGCATCATGGTTATTTTAACCTGGCACCAAACGGCGGTAATATTAAAGACCACAAACAACAGATTTTTGCCTCAAATTACCTGGAGCAGGATGATAATTATTCGGTAACGGGTAAATTGATCCCGGTTGAGGGAACAGCGCTTGATTTTACAAAATTAAAGCCAATTGGGCAGGATTGGGATGCAGAGGAAGGATACGATCAAACCTTTGTTCTGGATAAAATTTACGGCGATTTATCGTTGGCCACTAAAACAATTGAGGAGGAAAGCGGTTTAGTTTTAAGCGTATATACAACAGAACCTGTAGCACACTTATACACTTCGAAATATTTAGAGGTGAAAAATGGTAAGGGTGGAAAAGATTATGGGAATTTCGGTGCTTTTTGTGTAGAAACACAACACCATCCAAATGCAATTAACATCCCTTCATTTCCAAGTACAGTGTTAAAACCAGAAGATTTGTATACGCAGACAACCATTTATAAAGTTTCATTAAACAGATAAATTATGTTTACGATCGAAAATATCAGGGCGGCAGAATCAAAGATTAAAACAGGTGCAGATTTTCCCCGTTTTATTAAAGAAATCAAAGAATTGGGTGTTAAACGGAATGATGTTTACGTAAACAATGGTTTATCCATTTATTTTGATGATGATGACAATGTTCAACAGGCGAGTCCTGAGGAGTATCCAAGTTTAATTATCAATGAAGAGTCTTCTGCAGGAAAACTGGAGCATGCTTTAAAGGTGCATCAGCATGGTGAAACCGATTATTTTACCTTCTGCAAGCAGGCAGCAGATGCCGGTGTAGAAAAATGGGTAATCGATCTGGAAGAAATGACCTGCACCTATTTGGATACCGAAGGTAACGAATTGGTAAAAGAGACCATACCAACTGTCTAAAATATTGAGGCCCGAATTTCGGGCCTTTTTTTGCACCTGATGAAGCTATATGAGATAAATTTGCATCATGGGTTTTTAGCGCACATTTAAATAGTGGTTATTGATCAGGCACAGCTTGCTTAAAACCTAAAATAAACTCAGTACCGACATTTTCTTCTGTTTTCAACTGGATTTTTATATCATTCAATTTAGCGAAATCGTTAACCAGACTTAATCCGATACCGGTACCTGATTCGCCGGAGGTACCCATTGATGATACTTCATTACCAAAAACGGCAAATATCTTTGAGGCTTTTGCTTTATCCATACCAATACCGTTGTCTTTTATATGAAGAAGAATCTGGCCTATAGAAAGGTCTTCGGTATAAAATACCTCTATTGTACCTCTTGGTTTGGTAAATTTAATGGCATTGGTAATCAGGTTTCTTAAAATAACCATTACCTGTTTATCATCCACCACTACAAGATCATTTATTGAATTATGGTGATGATTGAGGTTGATTTGCTTTAAGGAAATGGTACTAACCAACTCTTTAATTACAAGATCTGTAATCTGGTTAAGTTGATAAGGTTTTTTGTCCGCCTCGGTCGAATTGTTATTTTTGGTCCAGGCCAACAGATCATTTAACATCACCAGGCAGTTCAATATTTTTTCCTGAAAATCATCGATAAAAAGGTTAAGCTCTTCAAGACTTAAATCCCCGTCTTTAAAAAACTTTGTAGCATGCAAGGTGCTTGCAAAAGGCGAGCGGAGGTCGTGTCCGATTACAGATAACAATTTGTTCTTATAATCATCATTGTTCTTAAGCTCTGTATTCTGTTTCCTGATCAGGTCCCTTTGCTGTAAGATTTCAATATTAGTATCGGCAAGTAACCTATTTAACCTGCTTTTTTGTTTTGATTTTCGATAAACTATCGCCAATAAAACAGAAACCAATGCCAAAAAGAAAATTGTTATGATGAATAATAACCGGTTTAACTGTATATTTTTTTCCTGAGCGGCAATTTCTTTGGTGAGATATTGGTTTTCGAGGTTTTTTTGGATGATCAAAAGATCATTCACCCTTTTTTTTGCTTCTTCATCGGATGTTACAGCGGCGTAGCGCGTCCTTTCTAACAAAACATGATAAGCTTTTTTAAAATTGCCAATTGATTGATAAGATTTGGCAAGCAGTGATAGAGATTTGTCGATATAAATATCGTTGTGGTTTCTTTTTGCAATAATATAGCCCAGTTCTGCTGAATTTATTGCTTTATCATATTTTTTTAAAGCACTTTCGGCCTGTGCCATACTGGTATAAGCTATGCCCAATTCCCAATCGGAAATTTCTTTTTTATTCGATAATACTATCTGGACGTCCTTAATACCATTCTTATAATCGCCATTAAGGATATATAGTTCACCTAATCTATTATAACATGTATAGATATAAGTAAGGTTATCTATTTTTTTTGATATTGTTTGGGCAATCTGGTAATGTTTAATCGCGTCTTGTATATAACTTGTTTTATATTTACTATAAAGCAGCGAATTGCAAAAACCCAGATTAAAATGATTTAGCATTTGCATATTTAAATCTTTTGCTCTGGTAGAAATATCTAAAGAACGATAAAAGTGCTTTAATGCAATAGCATAGTTTTTTTGTTGAACATAAGCAAGGCCTATATTGTTTAAACATGTGGCAATCAGTATCGGGTCTGATGTTTTTATTGCAATTCTATAAGCTAGGTTTAATTCCTTGAAGGCTTGAACATAATTATATTTATAATAATAATTTCCCGAAAAGTTAAGTCTGGCTCTGGCTTGCCCGATCAGATAATTTTCCCTTATCGAAAGTTTATATGCTTTTTCTGCATAAGCCCAATTGCTGTCTGGGTTTTCTCTATAGTATAGATAGGAAATTCTGTTCAGTGTATCTATATAAGCTTTGGTTTGATGCAGTTTGTAATGTGCCAAAGCTGTGGCTTTCATTTTTTCGAGCTTTTTGCCCAATAAATTCCCCTGGGCAAAAGCTGCTATATAAAGGCAATTTAATAGTATAGAAATAGATAACGAACGCCTCATGTTAACTTAACCTGTATTAAAAGCCTAAATGTACTTAAAAGCTTGGTTTGCAGCAATTAAATCCTTTCGAGTACCGTTTTAATAGCCTGCTCTACTATTTTATTGGGGTTGCTGCTGAATTCGAATTTAACGCGACTGGCTAGAATAGCATTAACTGAAAGTGCCTTATGGCCCAAAACTTTGGCCAAAGCGTAAATTCCTGCAGTTTCCATTTCCAGATTGGTAATGCGGTGCTGGTTGCTCCTAAAACTATTGATCAAACCTATAAAATCCGGAACTGCGTTTTTTGCCCTAACTATTCTACCTTGGGGAGCATAAAAGCCAGGAGCGGTAATGGTAATGCCATGGTGCATATCCTTCCCAATAGTGTTCAAGAGTGTTTCGTCTGCCGCGGTTAAATAAGGATGGATGTTTTTCAGGTGTCCGAAATGTGCTTTTACATCATCCATTAAAAGCTGTTCGTCGCCTGATAGTTGCTGTAGGTAATAATTCATCAATGCATCCATACCCAGGCCGTGTGTAGAAGCCAAAATCGTTCCCATTGGGATATCAGGCTGCACAGCTCCAGAAGTGCCTACGCGGATAATATTTAAAGCGGTTAGTTCTTTTTTTACCTCGCGCGTTTCAAAATCGATGTTTACCAGCGCATCCAGCTCATTAAAAACGATATCGATATTATCTGTTCCGATACCTGTTGATAGTACAGTAATCCGTTTCTTTCCTACAAAACCGGTATGGGTAATAAATTCGCGCTTACCTTTTTTCAACTCTACTTTATCGAAATATTTGCTCACCTCGCCCACACGGTCCGGATCGCCTACGGTTATTACGGTTTCGGCAACATCTTCGGGTAAAAGATTTAAGTGGTATATACTGCCATCTGGATTGATGATCAGGTCGCTTTCCGATATTTTCATATTTGGTTCGTTTTGCACACAGATTTATTGATATAAAACAATTCCATCTGTGTTGATCCTTTTTATCTGTGGTTACTAATAATGCCCCAGCTTTTTTTGTCCCGCAGATTTCGCTGATCGCCGCGGATTTTATTTTTTTATTCATCCACATGGTATTTTACATATGGATGTTGATTTAACCGGTGTTGGTGTTTTGTTAAACTGTGTTCAGGTATTTTAATTTAACACCTTCGATTTTATCAAATTTACTTAAAACCTGATTGAGTTGCGCTTTTCTGACTTCAAATTTTAAGATGCAACTGGTATCAAATTGCTGGGCAAGTATCTGCAAATTCTCCTCTTTGCTCAATTTCATTACATCGTTCATCTGCAGGTAATCGAAATAAGCTTCGTATACATCGTTAACGGTTTTGCTTACTATCGTTGAAGCTTTAATGGCTTCTATACTTGCATTTTTATAGGCATTGATTAAACCAGGAACGCCAAGTAAAGTACCGCCAAAATACCGTACCACAACCATTAAAATATTGGTAATATCTTCTGATAACAAACAGTTCAGGATTGGTCTGCCGGCAGTACCTGAAGGTTCGCCATCATCATTTACCCTAAAAACAGCACGGTTGGGGGTTAAGCGGTAAGCATAACAAAAATGATTGGCTTTAGGGTTTTCCGTACGCAGTTTCGCAATAATCGGTTTCACTTCTTCCTCACTGCGGATGGGATAGGCATAAGCTAAAAATTTGCTGCCTTTATCACGAAATATACCTTCTGAGGCATTTTCGATGGTTTTATATGAATCATCGAACAGCATTTTGCGACAATGTGATGAAAATAACGGCTATTATAGCCAAAACTATCCCTGCATAATTAAGTTTGCTCAATTTTTCTTTAAAAGCAATTATGCCGATCAGGGTGCCTACAATAATCACCCCTAAATTCATTGCTGCAAATACCGTAGATGGATTTTCTGCCAATGCCTTATGCGCTTTCATGTAAAATAGAATATTCCCGAAGTTAAAGAAGCCCAAAATAAGGCCACAAACTACATTCACCAGCTGCAGCTTTATTCGGCGCGAAATTACCATAACCATAACTATAATTAACGAAACCACAAACGAAAGGCAAAAAACCGTAAAAAGCGAGGTGGTATAAGGCAGTTCTTTGTAAAGGGCAATCTGTTTAAAAAGTATGTCGATTACACCAAAACCAACAAAAACCATTATAGGGTATAATAGGTTTCCTTTTTCACCTTTTTTATCGGATTTGCGCAGAAAAGTTAAAACAATTGCGGCAAAACCTATAAATAGCCCCGTGATTTTAAAATTATTAAAATCTTCTTTAAAAATAAAATAAGCGGCCAATATGGGGATGAACAGCGATAAGCGTTGGGCAATATCGGTTTTAACTATACCGAGGCTTTTAACCGATGCGGCAAGGAACAAAAAAATTGTAGGTAATAGTACCGCCAGCGTAATATAAATCGGCCATGGTGCAGCATGGGTAACCAATTTTATATCTGGTTTAAAGAAAAAGAAACACAAGGTTAATGCGGCCAGGTAATTAACCGTAACCGCTTGTATAATGCTGATCTGGTACCTTTTTGCGAGTTTTAATAAGATAGCAACCGTAACACTACAGCATATGCTTAAGATGATGTAAATCATTTATTTATGTCGTTTATATAGATAGAGAGTTTATCGCTTCCAACCGGGATCTGTTCTTTTAAGCTACCTTTTATCGTAGGTGAAGGAATGCCATCGGTCCAGCTGTTTGCAGAGGTGAAGATACGTGCTTCATCCCAAAGATCCGTAGATAAAAACTGATTTAAGATATTTGCACCACCTTCAATAATCACCGATTGTATATCCATTAAGTAAAGTTGGAAAGCAATCTTTTGTGCCAGGTAAAAATGCATATCCTCCATCTGGATGTAGTGGATATTATCTTCAACATCGGTTTTAATTTCGTTAAAGATGATGGTTTTTGCCTCGTTATTATAAATATGATTGGATTTTGGCACCTGCAGGTTTTTATCAACCACCAAACGGATTGGGTTTTTACCGGGCCATTCTCTTGCGGTTAACTGCGGATTATCTACAATAGCAGTTTGTTTGCCGATCAATATGGCATCTTCTTCCGAGCGCCACTGATGGGCCAGGCGTTTTGCCAAAGCGCCACTTATCCATTTCTGGTGACCATCCGCTGTTGCAAAGTACCCATTGGCGGTTTCTGCCCATTTTAAGATGATATGTGGTCTTTGCTTTTGTATTCTGGTGAAAAATCTCCTGTTAAAATCGCGGCATTCATCATCCAAAATACCACTTACCACTTCGATACCGGCATTTTTGAGCTTTTCTATACCTTTGCCATCAACTCCCGAAAAAGGATCCCTATTACCGATCACCACTTTTTTGAGCTGGTGTTTTACAAAAAGATCCGCACAGGGAGGGGTTTTTCCAAAATGTGCGCAGGGCTCTAAGCTAACATAAGCCGTAGCCTGTTTGAGCAGGTTTTCGGCTTCATCTCCGTATTGATCAATTACTGCTTTTACAGCGTTTGGTTCTGCATGGGCTTTTCCATATTCCTGGTGGTAACCTTCGCCTATAATTTTATCGTTCAGTACAATTACGCATCCAACCATTGGGTTCGGACTTACGTTGCCTATGCCTAAAGCGGCCAGTTCTAAACAGCGTTTTATGTAAAATTCGTCGCTCATTAGCGCAAAAGTAGTAAAAAAAGAGTCATGGCCTTATCAAAACAGGATTGTTATCATCTCAATTAAGTAATTTTGTATCACATGAACATAGGGGCGCTCGAAGAGCATTACAAATCAGAATTAGTACCGTTATACGACAGGGAAGAAGCTAAGTCGCTATTTAGTTTAGCTGCAGAACAGGTGCTGTTGTTATCTCCGGGTAAACTGATGATGCAGAAAGATACTGAAATCAGTTTCATTAACGAGCAAAAGCTTTTGAGCATCCTAAACGATTTGCAGATCGGTAAACCCATTCAGCATATTTTGGAAGAGGCTCATTTTTACGGTCTGGTTTTTAAAGTTAACGAACATGTACTTATTCCACGGCCCGAAACTGAAGAACTGGTAGAATGGATCATTTCCGTTTGCAGTTCGCAGTTTACGGTTAACGAAGCTAAGATCCTGGATATTGGAACAGGATCGGGTTGTATTCCGATTACCCTTAAAAAACATTTGCCGAATGCTGAAGTATCCACCTTGGATGTTTCTGGTGAGGCTATTGCAGTGGCCAAACATAATGCGCAACAAATAGGTGTTGAAGTTGACTTTTTAGAGGCTGATATTTTAACTTTTCAATCTAAAGATAAATTTGATATAATCGTGAGTAACCCGCCATATATCAGGTATTTAGAGAAATTAGAAATGCATACTAATGTGTTGCTGCACGAGCCTCATCTTGCTTTATTTGTTAGCGATGAAAATCCATTGCTATTTTACAAGGCTATAGCCGATTTTGCTAAAACCAATTTAAAACCCAAGGGACAACTTTTCTTCGAAATTAATGAATATTTAGATAAAGAAACAATTGAAATGTTGGATGATAAAGGGTTTATAAATATTGATTTAAGAAAAGATATGCAAGGAAAAGATAGGATGGTGAGGGCAGAGATTTGAGGGATAGATGTAAGACGGAAGATGTAAAATGGATGATGAGGAACAAAATAACCAAAATTCAATTTACAATGATCAATGGCAGCCGCTTTAAGAACTTCTGATAAACTATATCCTTTTTAATGTTCTTAAATTAATGGTCAAAAGAAACTTACTTTGACAATCTTTTGGCATTATGCCTATAAGATTGTCAAAGTTTAG
>NZ_DJDT01000365.1 GCF_002432345.1 Pedobacter sp. UBA5917 | reverse complement strand
GAAGAGCGCTGGATTACGGCTTTATATTCGGGTTTGCCCGTTAAACGGTAAGCATTTCCGAAACTGCAGTACATCATAAAACCCAGATCGTGGTTGCCGGTATAAGTTTGGTTGGGTTCTATTACTTTTAAGGCTGCTTCAGCTTCCTGTTTAATGCCCGCATCTTTGGTTTGCTCATAGATATACCACAAACTGCCTGAATAGAAACCGCTGCACCACCATTTGATATCATAATTTACAGGTTTACCGTTTTCAAATGTCTGTGGTGTTTTACCTGCCGGAATGTTTTTGGCAAGCACTTTATACTGATCGGCAGCAAATTTAAATTCATCGTTGATCAGTTGTGCCATCGGCTTCTTTTCGGTTTGGGCAAAAGTATTTAGCCCTGTTAGCATGAGTAATGCGGCAATTAAATTGGTTTTTTTCATCTTTATTTTAGTAGCTTATTATTCTTTTATATTAAAATTTGCAGTAGCTCCGGCCTGTGCGCCTTTAGGCAGATTACAGTTGATATTTTTGATTTTAGATAGGCCTGGCAGCTTTAACGATATATTAACGGTAGCATTTTCCTGTGTCGGATCGGCAATGTAAAGCGTTGGGTTTTTACTGTTCAGGTTTTTGATGTAGACCGTACAAGGCTGATCGACAGAGAGCGATATTCCATCAGCCGACAAATTGCCTGCTTTATAAAAAACGGCCTGCAGCATATTTAAACCTGTATGTTTTACCGCCTGCAAATCTTCTGTATTTTTTAAAACCTGTATCAGTGAGCTGTCGTATTTTTTTAATCCGGCTGCGTCAACCCCAGGCACAACGATGTATTGATAACCTGCATTTTGGGGATTTGAGCCATGGTTTAACCAGATCTTAAATACATTGTGCTTGAGTTCGGTATTGCTTTGAAAATAGTTGATGCGGTGCCAACTACCGGTTTGGGGCTCACTGCTAATTTCCAATTCCCCACCCTGTGGAAAAATATACCCAATACTATCGTGGATAGCCCATTTTTCGCCATTTCCTTTTGAAGAAAAAACCTCTCCACGTAACCAGGCTTGATTAACCGTTGTGGTAATATTTTCTTTTGCATTACTTCTGATTCCGGCGCCTAAACAAACCACCTCTTTATCAAAAAAGAACCATGCTTTTTTGGCCTGAACGCTATCGTAGTTTAAATCGTAGCACGATACACCGTAAATACCATCGCTAACCCCACCTACAAATTTGGTGGTTCCGGGTATGCCCCACTCCTTTTGGATGGTTACGCCTTTATCATCAGGGTAATCCCTGCTGGTGGTACCGGGAATTTTGTCCCACTCCCAAACCGGCATTAAATTGGCATATTCTGATCCGCTGCGCTGGATATTGGTTGCCCCATCGGGAAGAAATTTCCCCAAAACATTTTCATTGTTTCCACGTTCGGTACGGAGCGTTCTGGTTGAAGCAGTTTGCACACTAAAAGTATAGCCAGAACGGAGGTGCAGCGTATAACCACTTTTCCAGAACTGGGTATGCGAGGGTTCAATTTTATAACTTGGTGCCTGCGCTCCTGAAGTACGTTTAATAGCAGCATCCCAATAAGCCGCATTTTCAGGATCGAACAGTTTAATCTTGTTTACCATCCCGCCCATGCCGCTGCTTAGCGAATCTTTACGGCTAATACCACGACCACGTACATTGAAATCGTAAAACGATCCCCTAATGGTTTTTAGAAAGGTATTTTTAAGATAATTAACCAAAATAGCCAGCTGATCTTTCGGTAAAGCATATTCCGTTCCGCGTAAATAGAAAGCTGCATTAACCGAATTTCCTGCAAATACCTTCCCATAACTGGCAATGGCCTGTTGTTTACCGTGTTGGTAATAACTGCCGTCTACCTGAACGCCTTCCTTTCCATCAGCAATAGAAATCGGTTCGTAAAGGTATTTCGCTGCCGAATCTAAAGTAGCTTTGTTTTTGGTTAAACAGCCGCGGTACAGAAAATGTAGCGCTTCATCAGAAGTATTGGCACCATCGCCGGCTTTTAATTTCCGGATCATCCTGGTGATCAATGCTTTTTCCAGCTCGGTTGGTAGCTGTGTTTTGGCATTCCGCATCAGGATTAAAATTTGCCCAATGGCTTGTGGATAAAAGATATCGTTATACCACCAGTTTTTGTTCTTCGGGTTTTTATCCAGCCAGTTTTGCAATGACTTAACAATAGCAGCATAAATTTCTGCATTGTTATAGAGTTTGTTCGTTGGACGTATATAAGCCGTTGCCATATCCTTGATCCGTTTTAACGGATCGTACTGTGCGTCGGTATAATTAATGTCGGCCCAGCTTCCATCAGCATTTAAAGATGGTAAATCCTTGTTTATCCTTTTTGCCAGTACACCATCGTTTATGCCCAGCTGCAGGTCCTGGGTAATGCGTTCCATAATTACCGCACTTGTTTCTTGCTGCGCTACAGCAAAAAGCGTGGTAAAACACAAGAAGAACAGGAGTAACAGTATTTTTAATTTTATCATTTTTTATCGGCTTTGCTTACTGGATCACTTTGATGTTAAATTCCTTAATGCTTGTTTTACTTTCGTTGGGATTAACATTATAAGAAACAAATGTTGCTTTGTATTTGCCTACAGCCCCATATTTATAGGCGTAAGCAGTAGTTGCCGATGCGGTGATGTTTTTTACGGTTGCCGTAGAAACATCAGGAGATACGCGACCTACATAAAGTGCTTTACTCACAATCCAACTTGTATTTGTGGGTGCGGTTGCTGTACCACCAATAATGGTTAGCGCCGTTGTTGTAGGCACCCATCTGGCGGTTGCTGGATTCCAAACATTGCCATATCTCGTCCAATAGGCATTATCGTTTACCAATGAGCCCAAATTATAGCTGTAGTCAGCTAAAACATTGTTAACGGTGTAATTGGTAATGGTCCAGGTTCTTTGTGTAGAACCCGTTACACCCGAATATTTAAAGGCGATAAAAAGCGAATCGTTGATGCCACTTACCAGATCGGATAAATTAACATTACCGGTATTTACCGCTGTGGCGCTGGTAGCCAAAGGTGTACGAGCGGTGATGTTTGTCCAGGCAGCATTTACCACAGTGGCCGAATCCCTCGCTGGCAGTTTATTGGTGGCCAAAACCTGTAAAGTATTGGTCTGCGCACCAAACTGTGCCGTACTGGTAAATGATAGCGTTGGTATGCCCAATGCCATTGCCCTATCGCGGTATTCGTATTTGTTGCCTATGGTACCTGCCCAAAAAACAATATTATCGGCATAACCATCAAGCGAAAATTTACAGGTATCGCCCAGTTTAAATACCAGTGTATCGCCAATGCTGGAACGCGAATTGTTTAAATTGATGCCAGCGGTTGGGGCATCGGTAGTGAGGTCTTTTTTGCAGGCGGTAAAACACAAACCTGCAAGCAAACATATATTGAATAGATATTTCATCTTTATTTCTGTTTTGACGTGAATTAATATCCAGGATTTTGAACCAGGGCCTTGTTTAAGTTTAACTCGTAGGTTGGCTTGGGCAAAAACACATGCCTTTGGGTAATTCCGGTAATCCCTGAATAACCGATGGCATTTCCAGTGGTTGCAGAAACACCGTTTGCCACTGCATAGTTGGCAAAAGCCTGCATATCACCTACAAAATTACCCCAGCGGATCAGGTCCGCCTTGCGGTAGGCCTCAAAACACAGTTCGCGCATGCGTTCGTCCCTGATGGCCAATTGGAAATCAGCTTTGTTTAATCCTGGCCTGAGCAGATATTCGTTCCCATTGGTAATGCTTGCAGTTGCGGTAGCCGTTACACCCGATGCTGGCGCAGCAATGCTTACGCTTGGCGCACTGGTAAAATACGGACCTGCAGCGGTTAAGTTTCCGCGGCTGGTTAATTTAATTCCGGTAACCACACCAGCAGTAGAAACGATGGCAACACCTGTTGCACCAGAGCCACCGCCACCACTGATGGTAACCACAGGCAGGTTGGTTGCACTGTAACCCGAACCTCCATTTACCACAGTAATGTTTTTAACAATATTGCCGTACATCGTACCATAACCTCTTTTCCTTACCAGGTTAATGGCATCGTAAGCAGCTGCAGTTGGTCCATTTACCTGGTTTTCGGCTTCAGCTTTCATCAACAGTACATCCGAGTAGCGGATTACCGGCCAGTTGATATTGTAAGTACCAAGATTCCTTGAAGCTTCGGGAGCATATTCGCGGCGGAATTTCCCGCACATCATCTGCCATGGATTAGGTTTATCAGTTTTAACTCTCGTAGCTGTTGTGGTATTTACTGTCCAGATGAAATCGGCACAGTTCCAGTCTCTACGCGTATCCAAAGAGGCTTTGTTCACCAAGGTACTGCTGGGCTCCACTTCGTAACTATCGAATAACTTCTTAGTGGTCTGTACCCAGCCAACCGCGGCATATGATGCAGGATCGAAGGCCCCGTTTACGGTAAGTATGGCCGATTGGATACCTACAAAATTTCCGATATCGTTACCGGTTTTATTGGTTACACCAGCAGCGGCACCGGCCGATCCCCATTCTAAAATATCTTCTTTAACATCATACTTATCCTGACACAAATTAATAAATACCTGTTTATAATCAGGATTTAAGGCATGTAGACCTGAATTGATTACTTTATCGGCATAGGTAATCACATCAGCATATTTAGTGGCATCGTTGGTAGGATAACCGGCCCAATACAGGTACACACGTGCCAGCATGGCCTGCACCGCAGTAATGGTAACCTGATCGTTATAACCTAAACTGGCCGCTGTTCTGCCCTGCAATAAAGTTTCGGCTTCTTTTAAATCGGCCACAATTTGCGCGTACACCGTAGCCTGGGAAGAGGCCGGAATATTGGTTTCGGCAATGCCCGGACTATGCAAAATAAGCGGAACTTCGCCAAAATTGGTGGTAAGGATAAAGTAATTATAAGCCCTTAAAAATAAAGCCTGGCCTTTGATGTAACCACGCTGTTTTTCATCCATCGTGGGTTTGTTGATATTATCGATCAGCACATTGGCATTGTTAATTCCCAGATAGGGCCAGCGCCAAACATCGGCAACGTAAGCGTGACCGGCATCGTACGAATAATACAATCCGCGGGCTTCGCCGTTTACCGGTCGGTTCGGCAGCATTTCGTCGGTTGCACTTACAAAATTAAAGTTCAGCACCTGCCCGTACATCCGTTCGTACATCATGTTGCTGTAAATGCCGTTAAGCGCTACCTGTAACTGATCTGCCGTTTCGTAATAATTGGATGGACTATAAAAATCGGTAGGTTCGGTATCTAAAAATTTCTTGCATGATGATAAACCCATCACAAATAAAAAAGCAAGGATATATTTATTTTTCATTGTCTTATCTTTTAATGGTGATTAAAATGTTGCGTTTAAACCAAAGGTTACCGTAAACGATTGCGGATAAGTTCCATAATCAAAGCCTGGCGTAAGGTTACTCGGCCTTGATGAAGCCTCGGGATCCAGCCCCGAATAACCGGTAATGGTGAGCAGGTTTTGGGCCGATGCATTTAAACGCAGTTTCGACATACCAATGCTTTTAAGAATTTTGTTCGAAAAATTATAACCCAATTGAACGGTTTTTAACCTGAGGTACGATCCATCTTCAACCACACGGGATGAATAATTTGCCGCAGCCATTCCACCTGCCCTAAAAAGGTCGTTGTTCTGGTTGCCTGGTGCCCAACGGTTTTCGAAAGAAGCATATTGGTTTAAGTTCGGGTTGGTTACAATACCGCCCTCAAAAACATAACGGTTGGCATTGATGATGTTATTGCCGTACGACCACTGCAGGAAAACGCCCAGATCCCAGTTTTTATAACTGAAATTATTGCTAAAACCACCGGTGTGGATTGGCAAACCGCGACCGATAATGGTATAATCGTTATTATTTACCACCAAATCGCCGTTTAAATCTTTGTATTTGATATCACCCGGCTGGATTGATGCCCTTGTTGAGCCATTTGTAGTAATGTTTGGTTTAAGCAGGTACGATCCGTTTGGCATTTTATCAAAATCAGCATACTGGTAAACCCCGTCGAAAATCAATCCATACATTTCGCCCACCGAACGCCCCTTTACCGAGATATATGGCGACAAACTGGTGTAAGTGGTATTAAAAAATGTTCCCGAGCCTGCTAAAAGCGAATTTTGTCCTTCTGTTAACTCTAAAATCTTGTTTTTGTTAAAACTGATGTTGAAATTACTCGTCCAGCGGAAATTTTTGGTTTGGATATTGGTACTGTTCAAAGTAATTTCGAGACCTCGGTTTTCTAAACTCCCGATGTTTTTAAATCCGGTGCCACTCTGCACACCGCTTGCATAAGGCAATTGTGCATTCAACAATAAATCGTTGGTTACTCTTTTATAAATATCGGCCGTTAAACCCAAGCGGTTTTTAAAAAAGCTAAGATCTAAACCGATATTGGTCTGTGTATTGGTTTCCCATTGTAAATCGTAATTGCCTGCTGCCGTAATTACCGAACCAATGGCTACGGGTTTGCCGTTAAACGAATACCAATATTGGGTGTTGCCCAGGTTTAACTGTGGCAGATAGGCAAAATCGCCCACCCTGTTATTTCCCGATTCGCCATAACCGATACGTAATTTACCATCAGATAACCAGGTGGCATCTTTCAGAAAGCTTTCCTGGCTGAATCTCCACCCTGCAGATGCAGAAGGGAAATAACCCCAACGTTTGCCCGGTGCAAATTTCGACGATCCATCTGCCCTGAAACTGGCCGTTAAAAGGTATTTTCCTTTAAAGTCATAATTCAGCCTGCCCAGGAAAGATTGCAGTGTCCAAACCGAACTGCGTGAGTTGACAACTGTATTTGCTGCTGGTACAAGATCCAAAGCATCTATCCCCAAACTTTCGTTGGTAATCTGCGAAGCATATATCGAGCGGTACGAACTTTTGCTGCGCTGTGCAGAATAACCCACCAAAACAGTTAAATTATGGTCTTTATTAAAAGTATTTTTATAGGTTAAAGTATTATCATTTAACCAGTTGAAACTTGGGCTGGTGGCATAAGTTCCGTTAGGGCCTGATGAATTCCATTTACTGCCCGATTGTGTTAAAGAATTATTAAAAATATTGGTTTCGGTATTGGCATTGGTAATACCTGCTGCCAGCCTTAATTTTAATTTGGGTGTAAAAGCATATTCCGCATAACCATTGGCTACCATCGTAGTGGCTTTATAAACGGTTTTCTGGTTTTCTAAACTGATCAATGGGTTTACGCGGTAATCCTGGTTATTGGCAAGTTCGTTTGTTGGATCGTAAAACGAATCGATCAGATTGGTGCCCTGGTCTCTGCCCGAAAGCGCTGCAGCCGGACGATAGCCCCAAACCGAATACAACAGTACCGAAGAGGCATAAAAATTAGTGGCCGAAATCGGTGTACCAAAAGTTTCGCTATAGGCATAGTTTACGTTTACACCAGCCTTTAATTTATCGGTTACATTCTGATCGAGTACAAAACGGCCCTGGTAACGTTTAAATCCGCTGAACTTTACAATCCCTTTCTGATCGTTATAATTTCCTGAGATGGAATAGGTTGTTTTATCGTTCCCTCCCCTTAAAGCAATATCGTGGTTCTGGTTCTGCCCGTTCTGGAAAATGTAATCCTGCATATCCAAACTTTGTACATTTTGATAATCGTTTATAGTTACCCCATTTTTGAGATAAACCGAATCGGCAAAAACAGAATTGAGTTCTTTAACGTATTTTACAAATTCAAAAGCGTTCATCACCGGGATTTTATCGGGCGATTTTTGCGTACCATAATAGGCATTGTAACTCAACTGCGGTTTGCCTGCTTTACCTCTTTTGGTGGTAATCAATACTACACCGTTCGATCCGCGTGCACCATAAATGGCTGTAGCCGATGCATCTTTTAATACATCGATGCTTTCGATATCGGATGGATTGATCGAATTGGCATTAGCGTCTTCCGAAGGGAAACCATCGATCACATAAAGTGGCGAGTTATCCTGCGAGATGGAGCCCGCACCACGGATGACGATATTGGCGGTAGCTCCCGGCTGCCCATCGTTGGTTGATACCTGAACTCCTGCCACACGTCCGGCCAGGGCCTGATCGAACGATTTAACAGGTGCCTGCTCCAGGTCTTTCATATTTACCGAACCTACCGCACCGGTAAGATCGGCCCTTTTAGTAGTGCCATACCCCACTACCACCACATCGCTCAAGCCGGTTATTGACGATTTTAAAGAAACGTTTATTGTGGTTCTGGCGCCAACCGTAACCGATTGCGAGGCATAACCTACATAATTGAATACGAGTTGATCGGTAGCCAGTGCCTGTATTTTAAACCTTCCGTCGGCATCGGTCTGCGTAGTGGTTTTGGTTCCTTTTACCGTAACCGATACGCCGGGTACCGTTTGTTTACTTTCGTCGGTAACTACCCCGATAATGGTTTTACCCTGTGCAAAAACATTAACATGGCCAAGGAGCAGAATAGTGAGTAATAATAAGCGTTTAAGAAAAAGAAAGATATGCGGCTTCATATCCATTCTCCACGGGATGTAGAGTTTACTCATAGTTGTTGGTTTTTTGGTTATTGGTTGTTAGTTGATCGCTTTGCTTTTTTACAGCGCCATCTAAGAACAAACTTATAGCATAAGCTTTTTTTGGAGGGGTGAATTTTCTAAATATTTAGGGTGAATTTTCTAAATATTTGGCAAAAATGCTTTTAAACCATACTTTTAAGCAGCCAAAACAACCATAACCAATTATCCCATGTTTACCCGATCCCTAAAATATTTGCTCTGTGCAAGCCTGTTTTTGGGATTCCTGTTCCCCGCAAAAAGCCAGCAGCCCATACAGTTCGATCATTTGGGTGTAGAGAAAGGTTTATCGCAAACTTCTGTACTGGCCATTACACAGGATAAAAATGGTTTTATGTGGTTTGGCACCCGCTACGGTTTAAACCGTTATGATGGTTACAACATCAAAGTTTATCAATCTTCGGCAACCGATCCGTTTTCCATTTCGTCCAATTACGTGATCAATCTTTTTTCCGACCAGCACAAAAACCTGTGGGTGGGAACAGACAGAGGTTTAAACCGCTACAACGAAAAAACCGATAATTTCGAACGCATTTACTCGAAACCAAATGGCATCAGCAGCAATGTAATCAACTGCATTACCGGAGATAAACAGGGCAACGTATGGATCGGCACCCTAAACGGCTTAAATCTTTTGCTTAATGGCGATACCTCCAAAATCAAAGTATTTTTCGGCAATCAATCAGTAAATAGATCATACCATAACATCAGGGCTGTAAAACAGGATCATGAGGGTAATATCTGGGTGGGCACATCAAACGGCCTGTTAAAAATGACCTTTAAAAACGGTGCTTACCAAACCGAAATTTTTAAACACGAAGGAAAAGCAGGAGATATCAGTGAGAATTACATTACCGGAATTATAGAAGACCGTCAACATAAACTATGGGTGAGTACGCAGGATAACGGTCTGAATCTTTTCAACCCTTCGGACAAAACTTTTAAGGTTTTTAAACATTCGGCACAGACAAATTCTCTGGTAAACAACACCATTAGGACGATGGTTTTAGATGATGCCGGCAAGTTATGGATAGGCACACTGGACGGAATCAGCGTGTTGGATACGCAGCAATTTACCTTTACCAATCTACAGTACGATCCGGGCGACAAAAAAAGTTTGAGCCAGAACTCTGTCCACCGTTTATATAAAGATCAAAACGGATCTATCTGGGCAGGTACTTATTTTGGCGGGGTAAATATCAATTATCCTTACACTACCGCATTCAACATCTACAGCACCAACAAAAATACTTCGAGTGTAAGCAACAATGCCATAAGCACCTTTGCCGAAGATGAACGCCAAAACCTGTGGATCGGTACCGAAGGTGGTGGATTAAACTATTTTAACCGGCTTACCAATAAATTCACAGCTTTTAGAAGCGATGGCCGCAGCAATTCCATCAGATCTAATCTGATCAAAAAAATTATACTCGATAAAAAGGGTAAACTCTGGATCGGCACACATTCGGGCGGACTTAACTTTTACGATAGCAAAAAAGGCAGTTTCGGCAGTTTCGATTTCAGTTCAAAACAGGAAGATGTACCCGATGAGGTTACCGCTGTGGCCGAAGACAGGGATGGCCGGTTATATGCAGCCACCCAGCGAAATGGCATTAAAATTTCCAACCCTGAAAAAACAAAGTTTTACAATTTCAAACTGCCGGCCAATTTCCCCGATGCGGGAAGGGTTAAAAGTATGTTGGTAACCGATCGCGTTTATTTTGGTACCACCAACGGACTCTGCATCTATAACATCGACAAAAAAGAGTTCTACACTTTAAAAGATCCAAAAACAAAAAAGGTTTTGGAATATTATGTAAACGGTATTGCCGAAACCCGGAATAAGGAAGTTTACATCTGCACCAACAACCAGGGACTTATCTGTTATCATCAAAAGGAGAATAAAATCATCACTTATACGGTAAAAAATGGTTTACCTAACGATAATGTATTGGGTGTTTTAGAAGATGATAAGGATAACCTGTGGATCAGTACGGCCAATGGTTTATCGATGTTTAACCCTAAAAACAAAACTTTTAAAAATTATACCGTAGCCGATGGTTTGCCAGGCAATGAATTTAACGCCAATGCCTTTTTTAAAAACACCAGCGGGGAAATGTTTTTTGGCGGTTACAATGGATTCATCAGCTTTTATCCCGATCACATCCAAACCAATATCAAAGCTGCGTCGTTAGTGATCACCGGTGTAAAAGTGGATAACCAAACTGTAAAAATTAAGGCAGAAGATGGTATTCTTGATCAGAATATCGGTTTAAAAAATAAGCTGGTATTTGCGAGTAACCAGAATACTTTTAGTTTAAGTTTCGCGCTGCTTAATTTTATAAAACCCGAAAAAAACCGCTATGCCTATAAACTGGATGGTTTCGAAAAAAATTGGAACGAGGTAAGCATCCCTGCAGCTTCTTACACCAACCTGCCACCTGGTAGTTATACTTTTATGGTTAAGGGACTTAATAATGATGGCATTTCGGGTGCCAATATCCGTAAGATCAGCATTATTGTTAAACCTCCCTTTTATAAAAGCTGGTGGGCATACCTAACTTATTTTTGTGCTTTTGCAGCCATAGCCATTGTATTTGTACGTTATTTATTGATCAGGGCAGTACTTAAAAAAGAGAAGGAAATTAACGAGCATAAACTCGAATTTTTCACCAATATTTCACACGAGATCCGTACACCGCTAACACTAATTGTTGGACCGCTGGAAAAACTGATTGAAAACGCAAAAGAAGATCCTGCACTGAACCGCGAGCTGCAACCGATTAAAAACAATGCCGATCGCCTGATGAACCTGGTTACCGAACTGCTTGATTTCAGAAAGGCCGAAAGCGGAAAAATGACCTTACATGTAAGCCAGGACGATGTGGTAAAATTCTGCGGGGAAATATTCCTGGCTTTCCAGAACATGGCGATTTCTAAAAACATCGATTATAATTTTGAAAGCGATGAGCCAGAAATAGCGCTTTATTTTGATAAGGTACAAATGGAAAAGGTATTGTTCAACCTGTTATCCAATGCCTTTAAGTTTACCCTTGTAAATGGCAAAATCAGCTTAAAAATCTCTAAAGCGCTTCAAAATGTTAACATCCAAATTAGCGATAACGGAAAAGGCATTGCTTTAGAAAACCAGGCCAATCTGTTTAGCAATTTTTATCAGGCCAATACCACTTCAACCATTGGTACAGGCCTCGGACTATCACTTTCGAAAAGCATTGTTGAGCTGCACCATGGCCAAATCTCTTTCAGCAGCATACCCAAAACGGATCAGAATTTGGGAGAAACCTGCTTTTCGGTGAGTTTAAAGATCGGTAAAGATCATTTTAGTAAGGATGATTTTATAGCTGATGATGTTTATGGTGATGATCCGGCCAATTATAATATTCCGGTATCAGAATACCTCACAAAAGAAAATGCCAATGTATTACCAGTTGCCGATGCCGACAAAAAGACTATTTTACTGGTTGAGGATAATGAAGATGTACGGACTTTCATTAAAAACGCACTGAGCTCAAAATATAATATTTATGAGCGCGAAAACGGTGCTACAGGTTTGGCCTATGCTTTAGAACTGATCCCCGATCTGATTATCAGCGATGTAATGATGCCTGTAATGGACGGGCTGGAATTGTGCCGTAAATTAAAAACCGACGAGAGTACCAGCCATATCCCCGTGATACTGTTAACCGCCCGCTCGGCTTATGTACACCAGATTAATGGTTTCGAAAACGGGGCCGATGCCTACATCATGAAACCCTTTAACCTAAAAATACTAGAACTCAATATCCAGAACCTTTTAAGCGCCCGCGAAACCATCAAACAAAAGTTTGCGCAGGTAATTACGCTCGAACCGAAGAATCTGGTAATCAATACCACCGAACAAAACTTCCTGAACAAAATTATCCATGTAATTGAAGAACGTATTGCCGATCCTGATTTTGATGTACCTACCCTGGCCGCAGAAATAGGCATGAGCCAACCAGTGCTTTATAAAAAAATAAGGGCGCTAACCGATCTTTCTGTAAACGATTTCATCAAATCCTTAAGGATAAAAAGAGCCGCTCAACTGCTAAAACAGGGTGGTGGCAATATTGCTGAGATTGCTTACTCGGTAGGTTTTAGCGATCGGAAATATTTTAGCTCGGAGTTTAAAAAGCATTTCGGTAAAACACCGAGCGAGTTTATGGGTAGCGAACAATAAAAAACCTGCCCTGTAAACTATTCCAGGTAAATCCAGTTCTCCTCTTCTTCCTTAGCCAACGATGGATCATTAATCACCAGAAAAAATGCCTCTATAATCATCAGCATATTTTCATATTGCTCAAATAAATATTCTTTATCCATCAGTTTAATACTGCTGTTGGAACTAAAAGCCGCATGCAACCACTCTAAAAGCCCTGCACGCAACTGTTTAATTTTTTCGGGCACAAAAAAAGTTTCAATAAACAGATAGGGATTTTTAGCATGCACTGGCGCAAGGGTATTTACCTCACATAATTGAATCTGGAATGCTACATTGGCTATATCATCTGTTTCACCAACTGTTGCCCGGTAAACCAGTTTTTTAGCTGCAATTAAATAACCGGCATTTAATAATTGCGTAAACTGGTTATACAGGAAAAAATAATCTGAACTATTGCTTACATGGCTTGTTTTGGATAAAGCGATTTTATACCAGTTTTTAAGATAGGCCTTGTGCCCTGCCAGGTTATCGAGTGCGAAAAACGATTCGATTACAGCAAACGGATTTTCGAAAAGTGTTTTATCAAAAGCCAAAGGCGAGGCACTTTCGAATACAGCCAAATGGTAATACCGATCGATACTTTTGAAACTGTTTTTGGTAATAATCCTTTCGTGGATGAGCCAACAGGCTTCGAGCATTTTTTTGGTATTTCCATAAAGGGGGTAAATATCCCCGTCCCATTCCTGATCGAGCGTGTTCTCCAAGCCGGCCAATAGCCACTCATTATAACTGGCTTTGTAACCAGGCGATTGAAAGAACAGGAACATATCGAGAAAGGTGAGTTTTGGGTTTTTCATTTCGCTCTTGCTCAGCAACTTCGGACAATAATCCAACAGTACCGATTCTCGTTCCAAACTATTTTCGTCGGCTGATATGGCTTTTACAAAAGCTGTATCAGCATCATTATGGTTAAAGATAAGATCAGAATATTCGAAAAGCGGCAATAGTTTTTCATAAAAACGCACCAGCTGTGCCGGATGTTTCTGTGGCGAAAATTCGCATTCGTTCTGCGGTGGGTTTAACCAGCTTTTTAAAAACTGTAAACTGTTGCTGATACTGCCCATAGCAAAAAAACTTTCGATGGCATTAATAAAACCTATGGTTTCTTTTTTAAAATGAGAGGTATTTTCCATTAGCTTAATTTTGATTATCTTAGCTAACAAATTTAGCAAAATAAAATTAGTTAAACTATATATAATTTCACATAACTTATTAACATTTTTTCACATGAATGAAAATCAGCGCTTAAAAACTCTAATGGATTTATTGGGATTTAGAACCCAAAAGGATTTTGCAGCAGCGCTGAATATCAAACAGGGTTCCTTATCAGATATTTTACGCGAAAGAATCCATGTATCAAATGCTATCAAAGATAAACTCGAACTTAAATTCGATGTAAACAAAGCATGGCTCGAAAACGGAACAGGCGAACCGTTTTTTAAAAAGAATCCGGGCGGTGGCATCCCCAAAGAGGGCGTTCCATATTTCGATATGAGCTTATCAGATATTAAAGATTTTATAGTGGAAGAAGAAAAGGCTGAGTATCTGGTAAACTATTTACCGTTTAATGATTGTACGGCTTATTTGCCCGTTTATGGCGATAGTATGTATCCTAAATATGCTGCCGGTGAAATTATTGCAGTTAAAGAAATTACCAATTTAGAAATCCTACAATGGGGCGAAGCTTATGTGGTGATGACGGACGAATACAGCAACAGTTTACGAACCATAAAACTTATTTTTCAGCACCGTGATAACACTAAACTTATCCTCCGTTCATCAAACCCGAATTTTAAGGGAGATACCGTAATCAGTAAAAAGAATATCCAATCGCTTTATATTATTAAGGGGAAAATTACCAGGAATGTTATTTAGTGATTTGGGTTAACTGTATAAATTGGTTAATCGGTTAACTGTACATGCGAAATGTTTATTGGATTGCTAAATTGAGGAATTGTTAATTGTAAACTGCCAACTGAAAACTGTCGCATTGGTTAATCGGTTAACTGTACATGCGAAATGTTTATTGTTGAATTGCTTGATTGTTAATTGCAAACTGCCAA
>NZ_DJDT01000159.1 GCF_002432345.1 Pedobacter sp. UBA5917 | reverse complement strand
TTAACCTCCTGAGCGTAGCCGAAGGATATACAGTTAACCCTTCTTATCGATGCAACATTTTCCCCTCCCCTGCGTCTTATCCTCAAACAGCTATTATTACCATGTGCACAGTTAACCAATTAACCAGTTTATACAGTTAACCCACAGTACAAAAGTTAAAAATCTGTTAAAATATTTTGATATTACGAATATCTTCGTACATTTGATTACGAAATAATTCGTACAACTTGTAACATATGAGTAATCAGAACATCAAACCCACGGAAGGCGAAATGGAAATCCTCCAGGTACTTTGGCAAAAAGGCAATGCTACGGTAAGGGAAGTACATGAGGCATTGAATAAAAAAGACTCTGGTTATACCACCACTTTAAAACTGATGCAGATTTTGCACGAGAAAGGCATGGTAGAACGCGATACCAACCAAAAAACACATATCTATAAAGCATTGGTAAGTCAGGATAAAACTGAAAAGCAACTGGTAACCAAAATGATTGATAATGTATTTAACGGTTCGGCAGCAAGATTGGTAATGCAGGCCCTGGGTAACCATAGTGCCAGTGCAGATGAGATTGATGAAATAAAAAAATATTTGGATAGCCTTAAATAGGCTTAGGTGTAAGGTTGAAAGGTGTAGGGTTTAGATCCCTAATTAAACAGTAACATTTCCGGTTTAGCCCGGTATAAAAAAATTAAAATCACCGTTATGGAAACTTTATTACAACAGTTCATTAAAGCATTTGGATGGAGCATTTTAAACTCGCTTTGGCAAAGTGCCATCATTTATGGTATCCTGTTCATTATTATGCTAAGTCTGCCCAGGCTGGCAGCAAAATATAAGCACAATCTTGCGTTCGGAGCTATTATTTTAATGTTTGCCGGCTTTGCCTATAATTTCATCAACCATTTGATGCATAGCCTAAGTAGCCAGGCAACAGCCATTAATCCGCAGAACATACAGGTTTATCAATATTTCAATAATCTTCCCCCAAGTTTCAGCAGCAGGGCAGAACAGTACTTCCCAATAGTTGTGGTGTTTTATGTTATCGGTATCCTGTTACAGCTATTTGTTATTGTAAAAGGTTACGGACAACTTTCTAAACTGAAAAAAGAGAGTTTAAGCGCTATTCCCGACAGTTGGAAAACTATTTTCGAACAGGTAACGGCACACCTTAAAATCAATAAGGCAATTAAGTTTCATTTATCGTCTATTGTAAATGTGCCTTTGGTTATCGGTTATTTAAAACCTGTGGTATTGTTTCCACTCGCTTTGGTAAACCAATTGGATAATGAGCAGGTAGAAGCCATTTTGATCCACGAACTATCACACATCAGAAGAAACGATTTCTTATTGAACCTGATTAAAACTGCAATCGAAACCCTGCTGTTCTACAATCCATTTGTGTGGATGGCCGGTAGGTTTATACACATTGAGCGCGAACATGCCTGCGACGACCTGGTGCTGAAAATTACCGGAAAACCATTGAATTATGCCCATGCCCTACTCAAACTGGAGCTTTTAAAAGATAAGAACAGTCCTGCTTATGCGCTGGCAGCTACAGGCAAGACCCAAAATTTATATCAACGCATAAAAAGAATAACCAACATGAAAACAAATTATTTAAACGCCAAACAGCAAATGGCAGCCCTAACATTGGGTGTAGCCTGCTTGTTTTCTATTGCCTGGATCAATCCGACAGAAAAGAAAAAAGAAACCAAAAAACTACATAAACAAGAATTACTGAGTGCACAAACTGTTTCGTACAATGGTATAAAACACTTTATCTGTACCGATACCACCAAAAAACGTAAGATTAAGATCGTTACCATTGATGCAAACGGTAAAAAAACCGAATACAACTCGGTGAAGGAAATGCCGGATAGCATTAGAAAAGATTTTTACACAGATGAACTTTTTGGTGGCAAAGGTGTATACAGGATAAATCTTGACAGTTCATTTAGATACAAGTTTAAGGATTCACTTTTCCGTACAAAAATCGATAAGGAATTTAACTCACCAGAAGCTCAGGCAAAATGGAGAAAATTTGGTGAAGATGTAGCCAAACAATACAACTCACCAGAAGCTCAGGCCAAATGGAAAAAAATGGGCGAAGACATGGCCAAACAATATAACTCACCAGAAGCACAGGCTAAATGGAAAAAATTTGGTGAGGACATAGCCAAACAATATAATTCGCCAGAAGCTCAGGCCAAATGGAAAAAAATGGCTGAAGACATGAGCAAAAAAATGAACTCGCCAGAAGCACAGGCAAAGTGGAGAAAAATGGGCGAAGAAATGGCAACCAGATTTAATACACCCGAATTTAGGGCACAGATTGACAATATTAGGTTGCAGGCCTTGAAATCAGGCGACATGATTAACCTGTCGGGATTAACAAGATTAAATCCAGATTCATTGTTTAAAGGCAATAGGAACTTACTTACTGGTCCGGATGGTGCAGTGTTCTATTATAACGACAATAATAATAGCAACAATAAAGTAAGACAGACAGAAGAATACAAAAAGCTGAAAGAAAAATTCGATATCGAGGTAAAAGAATTAAAAGAAAAGCTTGAAAAGAAAGAGAAAAAGGAAAAAGTTGAAGGTGGGAATAAAGGCACTCAGGTAAGCCCTGCCATTATGATCTACGATAATAAAAACTTTACCAGTCCTGCAAAAGCACTGAACATTGAAAATGCGGTGGTAACCTACAAAAAAGCAGATTTTAAAAATGCGGATCAGTTGGCGCTTAAAAGTTTTGTAACAACAGATAGCCCAATTGCCATTGCGAATAACAATAACCTCAGCATTACAATAAAATAAAAATAACACACAACCAAACAGATGATGAACAGCGGGGATTATTCTCCGCTGTTTTTGTTTGATAAAATCTGACTTAATTTAATTTGTACCTTCGTCAGACTTTAACATTATTTCTTTATGCGCTCCATTAAATTTAATATCATTTCGCTTCTAACCCTTCTTAGTTTATCCGCTTTTTCCCAAACAAAAGTAGTTTCTAACTCATTCAATTTTGGACTGATTTTAAAAATTGAAAAATTTGCAGGCAGCGATTTCCGGTATTCATTAGACCTAAAGTCTACTGAAACGGATTCACTCAAAAATGTCGTGATTAAAACCCAACAGGTTATTAACGATGATGAATGGCTAGATGCCAACCTGGCGAAAGATATGGTTAAAGATACCTTGTGGCATCCTTTACTAATCAGCAGTAAACTCAATCCAAAAACCAAAGAAATTTGGCTCTATGCCAATTTTGAAGGCAATGGAAACTTTTTCGTAGATAATTTAAAATTCGAAATTAAAACTGAAAATGGAGATTGGAAAGAAGTTCCGATTAAAAATGCAGACTTCGAAAACAATCCGGATAATCCATTAAAAGGTTTCCGTACAAGTGCAAAAATACCTGATGGCACCACCATTAGCTCGCACAACAGAACAGATTCAGTTGGCGGCAAAACATTGCTGATTAAAACAACAAAAGCTTCGGTAATCTGGAAAACCAACTACGGGAGTAACAAACGTATAGGGAAATATTGCAACATTAACGGAATAAAAATCTATTACGAAACTTACGGTGAGGGCGAACCTTTATTGTTGTTACATGGAAACGGCCAATCGATTGTTGATTTTACCAAACAGATACCCGAATTGGCAAAGCATTATCGCGTTATTGCTGTTGATACCCGTGCACAGGGAAAAAGTATCGATCAAAATAGTACCAATTTAAGCTACGATATTTTTGCATCAGACATGAAAATACTTTTAGATTCCCTTCACTTAAAAAAGGTAAATGTACTGGGATGGAGTGACGGCGGTAATACTGCCCTGATTATGGCAATCAAATATCCTAAATACGTAGGGAAGTTAATTGTAATGGGTGCTAACCTGAATCCAACTGAAGACGCTGTTGAAAAAAGCATGCTTACCAAACTGAAAAAGGATTTAAAAATACTTCAGCAGAAAAATGATGTAGAATCAAAACAGTTAACACGATTGCTTTATATGTTATCAACGGAGCCCAATATCAAAGTTGAAGAACTGCGTACCATCAGTGCGAAAACATTGGTACTGGCGGGCGAAAAAGATGTAATCAAAGCTGAGCATACCAAACTTATTGCAGATCATATCAACAAATCCCAATTGATTATTTTTAAAAAGGAAACCCATATGGTACCTGAAGAAAATGCCCCCCTTTTTAATAAAACTGTAATCGATTTTTTAAAAGAGGCTGAAATAAAGAATTAGTATTAACGCTTTGTCAGCAAAAGGATTTATTCTCCGCTGTTTTTGTTTTGTATTGAACTGTTGACATAAATTTTAATATTTTTGCTTAGCATGCTACAAAAACTTTCTATTCGTAATTACGCATTAATTGATAGTCTGGATATCGAATTCGATAAAGGCTTAAATATTATCACTGGCGAAACCGGTGCCGGTAAATCCATCATACTTGGAGCATTATCGCTAATTCTCGGTCAGCGGGCAGAAAGTAAGTACTTTTTTAACCAGGATAAAAAATGTGTTATAGAAGGAAGTTTTGTTTTGGCAGATGAGAACCTTAAAGAACTTTTTGAGGATAATGATCTCGATTTTTCAAAGGAGGGCCTTCTGCGCAGGGAAATTTCGATAGATGGTAAAACCAGGTCGTTTATTAATGATACTCCTGTTAACCTGTCTACCCTTAAACAGATTGGCGAAAAACTGATCGATATCCACTCCCAGCATGCTACACAGGAGATTAATGATGCCGATTTTCAGTTGTTGATTGTAGATTCACTGGCCAACCATCATTCGTTACTACTCAATTACCGCAGCGGATTTAAAAAACTCAAACAGGATACTTCTTTATTAAAAAAACTGGTAGCAGAAGCCAGCGAGGCCCGTAATAAACAGGATTACGAACAATTTTTGTTCAACGAACTCGAGCAGGCAAAACTACAGGTTGGCGAACAGGAAGAACTGGAACAGGAATTGGAACGTTTAACCCATGCCGAAACCATTAAAAGGGCTTTACTTACGGCTTCGGGATTAATTAATGAAAGTGAACCTTCTGCCCTACAGATTTTAAAAGAGGCTTCGTTACAGTTACAGGGCATCGAAAAATTCGATCCGGCGATCAATGTACTCTACGAACGTTTGCGCTCATCCATTATTGAAATAAAAGACATCATCGATGAGGTTTCTGCGATAGAAGAAAATACCCTTCACAGTGCCGAGCGCTTGGAAATCGTAAACCAAAGATTGGATCTGTTTTATTCCCTGCAACAAAAACACAGACTTGCCGATAATACAGAACTGCTGGCCTTCCAAAAACAACTGGAAGAGAACCTGAACAAACTTTTGTCTTCTGACGAACATATCGAAAAGTTACAGGCAGCAATCGATCAGCTTAAAAAAGAACTGCATAAACAAGCCGATCAATTAAGTGCAAACCGTAAAAAAGCCATTAAAACTGTTGAGGAGCAAACCGGTATTACCCTTAAAAAGGTAGGCATGCTAAATGCCAAACTGGTGCTGGATCAAAAAACTTTATCGGAGTTGAATAAAGATGGCCTGGATGAAATCAATTTACTTTTTACCGCAAATGCTGGTCAGGCACCAGCCCCGGTAAACAAAGTAGCATCAGGAGGTGAATTATCGCGTTTAATGTTGGCCATAAAAGCGCTACTGGCCAAACACACTTCATTGCCGACTATTATTTTTGATGAGATTGATACAGGGATTTCGGGCGAAACGGCTTTAAAGGTTGGAGAAGTAATTGCCGACCTGGGTAAAAACATGCAGGTAATTTCGATCACACACCTACCGCAGATTGCCGCTAAAGGCGCTTCACATTACTTTGTACATAAAAACGAAGATAAAGGAAAAACCACAACAGGAATCCGTAAGCTTAAACAGGAAGAACGTATTGGCGTAATCGCCGAAATGTTAAGTGGTAAAAATCCGGGGGCATCGGCAATTGAAAATGCGAAAGAATTGCTGGGATAATTATGGAAATTCAGTCCTACTGCATCTTCAATAGGTGAAGAAATATATTTTATTCTATTTACTGCTTTTAACTGCATTAAGCCTAAAAGCACAAAAAAGTGCCGACAGCATAGTTTTTAGCACTGATACCATAAATATTTATGGAAAAGTTATAGATGAAAAAGGAAAGCCTGTAAAAAATGCCAGGGTATTATCTGAAACCTGGGATAAAGATTTTAATTACATCAGGACGATAACGGATGGAAATGGCTTATTTAAATTAAACGGGATAAAACCTACCGATTGGATTAGGGTTAGGGCTGCCACCACCGCCATTGAAAAACCAATAAATGGAAGCCGGTTCTTATTGCTTACCATGGTACCACTTCACCCTCTTGAATTAAATAAAGATCCAGCAGCATTTAATATTGTTGCAAAGAGACTTTCTTCAAAAGAAAAATTGCTTGTCAAAAGAAAGGATACCACCATATATGACTTTCATCCATTCGGCTACACCAAATCTGCAGAATATCCCGGTGGCCTGAAAAAATTTTATGAGTTTGTGAAATACAACATCAAATATCCTCAAAAAGCAATATTAAACAATATTGAGGGGACGGTAGTAATTAAGTTTACCATAGATGAAAAAGGGAACTATAAAAATTTTATTACGCTTCAAGATTTAGGTTATGGATGTGCTGAAGAAGTAATTAGGGTGATTAATAGCTCAAAAAAATGGATTCCCGCTCTAAGTGGCATTACTGTTGAACAAAATATTAGCATTGAAATTCCTTTCAAACTGGTTGATTGATGACTTAATCACGTTATGCAAACCCCAATCTATAATCTATAATCTATGTTACCTTGGATCATTTCCGAATTTAAATGGAATTGCTGTTCTTCAAGAAATAGGTTATACTAATGAAATTATTAACCAATTGTGGAAACGTATTTCTTACAGCATCATCTAATCATGAAAAAAATAATTCCGTTTGTTGTTTTGATATGCTTTTTTTTAAAAGCAAACGCTCAAAATATATCGCCTAAAAAATTCTATCTGGATACCATCAATGTAAAAGGCCGAATTCTTAATATTGATGGTACCGCAATTCCAAATCTCTATATCAAAACCACTTCTCAGGATACCATTCTCCAAAATGATGTAATTTACGCTAAAGCAGATAGTTTGGGATATTTTGCCATTAATGGAATTAAACCAAATGATATTTTTACGATAAATACGGGATCAGAGGAATTTAAGGTGATTAATCAAGGAAGTCGGTTTATTACAATTACCCTAAATACATTTAAGAATGTTAAGCTCGATACAACTACATTAACTGTAACAGCTAAAAGATCAGAGAAGCGCAAAAAAGTTAAATACATTGTAAGCGATTACCTGGTTTGTGCTTTCCCAACCTTTAATATACCAGCCTCTTATCCATTTGGAAAAAAAGCTTTTTATGACTTTATTCATAAACATTTGATTTATCCTGACCAGGCAATAAAAAAGAATATTGAGGGTAAAGTGGTGATTAAGTTTACAATCAATAAAGGTGGGTGCCTGATCAATCCAACCATATTAAATGGTATTGGATATGGCTGTGATGCTGAAGCGATCAGGGCAGTTGGGTTATCCCCTAGATGGGCTCCACAAATTACAAACGGTAAACCCGTTGTATCTGACGTAATCGTAGAGGTTCTTTTTAAACTCGAAGACCAGAATTAATCACCCCTACCCCATAGTAAGTGTCTCCACAGACCATTCCTAAATTAAAAAATCAATAAAATTACTGAGAGGCCTGTGAAGACACAGACCACGGCAGGGATGGTAACGTATAGGTAATACTGAACAACTTCTAAGTAATATTTCTTTTGCACCTTGAATAAACTAATAAATTAGTTTATATTTATTGCATGAAATCCTTATTACTTCTACTCTGCTTATTATTTATTGGCAGAATCTCTTCCGCCCAGCAAAGTTATATGCTTTCGGGTACGGTTAAAGATAAACGCGGCGAGGCCCTACCTGGGGCAGGCGTTTATGTTAGCGGTTATAAAATTGCTACCGTTACCGATAATGATGGTAAATATAGTTTACCCTTAAAACCGGGCAACTATGATATTTTAGTGCAGCTGATCGGTTATAAAGCCCTGAATAAAAATGTTGTTGTTTCAGACAAGGCCGTAAAACTCGATCTGGTTCTAGAGGAGAGTATAACCCAACTGGCCGAGGTAACCATTAAGCCCGATCCGAACAGGGAGCATTATATTGCCATGTTTAAGGATTACTTTATAGGCACCACCCCCAACGCAGCGCAATGTAAACTTATCAATCCGAACGTGCTCATTATCGACTACGATAAAGAAACAGCCAAACTTACCGTAAAAACAACCCAATTCCTGATTGTAGAGAACAAAGCACTCGGCTACCGCATTAAATACCTGCTGAACAA
>NZ_DJDT01000377.1 GCF_002432345.1 Pedobacter sp. UBA5917 | reverse complement strand
GTCTTCCGATCTATTTTTTAACATACTTTGCCGGTTCTGCCAAAAACTTTTGTTTACAGCTTTCTGAACAAAAATTGTAGGTGATTTTATTATAAACGGTGGTTTTAGCTGTGTTTGGCTTAATTTTCATTTTACAAACGGGATCCACCAAAACTTTTTTTACTGAATCAGCCGGATATGTTTTTGTACCGTCGATTATTGTATTTGCGTTCGATTTTATTGCTATTGTTGCTGATCCAATAAGGATTATTGCTAAAATTGATTTTTTCATTTTTATTTATTTTAAAAGTCAGAAGTCTGATGTCCGAAGACCGGGGTTTGGATGCCCAGGTGTTATGCTCCTAATCTTCAGACTTCGGACATCCGACTTTTTACTTTACGTGGTACACCTTAATTAACGAATCCGATTCTTTTGTAACCTTAATATAACCATCTTCTACAGCCCTGATTTTAACCATTTCTGCTTTGTAATAATCAAGGTCTTCCTGTTCGGTTTTTCCCTTAAAATCATCTTTGAAGAAATGCATCCAATCCATCATTTTTTCGTCGGCAGCGTTTAACCTGTTGATCAAATCGCTCACTTTTTGCTTTTGCTGTACAGAATCGGGAGCCATTTTAACCTGATCAGAAATCAGAATTTTATCGAGCTTCATTTTATTTTTAACTACTTTTTCTCCATCAATCATCAGTTTATCGTGGATATTAAGCACTTCTTTGCGTACTGCTTTCGAATCTGGTTCAGTTTTACAGGCAAAAAATAAAATTGTTACCAGGCTGAGTATTACAATGTTTAATCTGTTCATATTATTGTGATTTAAAAATTATAGGTAATTCCGACATAAACTTTTCCGGCACTCATGGGGTGGTCGGTTTTTGCTTCCCAGATGTTCTTTTGCAGCCCGGCGTTTAAGGCTATATTTTTATAAAAAACATCTACGCCAGCACCACCCATCAGGTTATTCATTACATGTTCTCCGGTTTTTTGACCTTTGTACTTTTCTCCGGCAGAATATTCATAAAAGAATTGGGCCGATGGCATTAACTGTACATCTTTGCCGATACTTTGTTTATAAAAAATATTCAGGAAACTGGTGGTACTGTTGGCAATGCCTTCATCGCGGCTATTGGTGCCGTTAACCTTATAAGAAGTATTTAAACTTGCCCCGAATTTGCCAAGGCCAACCATGTAATTCAGATATACAAAACCATCTGTACTACCTGTTCCGGCCTGCATTAAGGACGAATAACGGATGCCAGCCGTATTTTTGAAATCGTTTTTACCTGTAGGTAATTTTACGCCTGCACCGGCAATTAGCTGCTGTTTGAAATTATCTTCCAGTTTTTGAACCAGGTGATAGCCTGCATACAGATTGATATCGCCCACACCAGAAATTGATGAAGTGTAACCATTGTAACGCTCACTATTTGAAACATAGGGCAAAATGGCATTGATTTCGATTTTACTGTTGATGAAATATTTACCCCTGATTTCTAGAGAACGGTAAAGTTCATAATCTCCCGGATTACCTGCATGATTGGTGATCGGTGAATCCTGACTTCGGGCTGGAATAAAGAAATTTCCCCCATTAGGAAACAAGGAATGCGATTGTCCTTCGTAGCCGCTAAAAGACCGGTAACGGTATAAAAGGCTAATGCTGTTACGGTTATAATAGGGAGTAATACCCATAAAACAGCCACAGATATCGCAGGCAAAAACCTGGCTACCCGTGAGTATGAAAATTAAGACTAATAGTTTACGACTCACTGTATAATGTATTTTTGATGAATTCATTGTCTGTTAATGTTTTTAAAAATGCTTTGATCTGCTCTTTTTCTGTTGAGCTTAAAGAGATACCGCTCTTTAACTGGACATCGAGATTGGCTGAAGCTTTTACGCCCGAATTGTAGTGTTCTAAAACCTCGTCCACACTGTAAAAACGGCCATCGTGCATGTATGGGCTGGTATATTCAATGTTGCGTAAAGTAGGTACACGGAATTTGCCAAAATCAGCCGCCTGGCCTGTAATGTGCGAACGTCCTTCGTCTGTACTTACCAGATCCAAACCGTTGCTCCGGTAAGAGAAATCTGTAAAAAATGGTTCTGCATGGCAAGAGGTACATTTTTCTTTGAAAAGACTGTAACCTGCCTGTTCGGTTGCATTGAAAGAAATACCGCCTTCTTTTCGCATTACCTTATCATATTTCGAATTTCCCGAAACCAGTACTGCTGTAAATTGGGTAATCGACTTTAAAATCAGCTGCGAATTGATTTCTGTTGATCCAAAAGCCTGTTTAAATAAATCAGGATAAGGTGCTGTATTTTTCAGAAATGCAACGATGGTCTGTATATCGGTACCCATTTCGCAGGCGTCGGTAATGGCGTTAAGCGGCGAAGTTTCGATGTTTTTTACACCACCATCCCAAAAGAAAGCTTTTTGCCAGGCCAGGTTAAAAAGGGGAGGTGTATTACGCTTTCCCTGACAGTTGTTTACGCCGTGACTTACTTTATGATCGAGCTGTGTAAAGGCTGCAAACTGCTGGTGACAGCTTCCGCACGAAACACTTTTATCGGCCGATAACCGGGCTTCATAAAATAATTTCTTGCCGAGTGCAAAACCTGCGTTGGTTAACTTGTTGTCTTCGAAATTGTATGCCGGAGTAGGAAAGTTTGCCGGAATAGAGAAGGTGATCTTCTTTTCTTCGGGTGTTATTTCCTCTTCATTTTTGCTACAGGCATACATCATCGCAATGCTTATCAAAAGCACTGCGATAACGGATATTTTCCTCAACATTAGTTATGGATGTGATCTAAACGGAATAAACCACTTGCATAATTGTTGGCTACAATTACAGAATTTGCACCACCCATAGTGAAATTTAATGTAGCAAAACTGACGTCGGTTTTACCAGTAAATAATGCTGCTGCATTTACGATAAAGTGCATGTTTGGTTTGCCATCTGTACGTACGCGGAGTGGATTTGCTGCATTAATCTCAGTAGCAAATGTCCTGATCGTATTATTCGGATCGGTAACACCACCAATGTGGAAGGTAAGTGCATTTCCTTTATCGGTAGACTGTGGCGAAGTTCCTTCAAGCTTAACAAATATATAACCGCTGTTCCAGGTCCAGAACATACCATTTATAGGGTCTAAAGCACCGGTTTGAGCACCGGCAAAGTTGCGGGCATAATCTACACCAATGGTATATTCAATTTTTGTATAATCGCCAACAGGAACATCTTTTAGTGTAATATTAGTTGATTCAGGCTTCGAGGCATCAATTAAAAAATAACTTTCAGGTAAGAGGTAACTACTCCCGTCAGCTTTGCTTAATTTGATGTTGCTTACATAGTATTTAAAGATGTTGATTTTAAAATCTTCGCCTTTTGCATTTTTATAAGTGGTGGTATTTAAAACCAGCGGACTTCCGTTTACCTGATTTTCGAACTCGATTGAAAAGGTCGATTTAGCATCAGGAGTAACTTCGTCGGTACTTTTTTTGCAGGAAGATAATATTATAATAGGGCACACCAATGCCAATAAGTATTGTGATAATTTCATTTTAAGAAAATTGAATAAGTAAAAAATAATTGAAGAAATTCTAATACAGTCGTCATGCTGAATTCAGTTCAGCATCTTTTGATGAAATGCATAATTGACCCTGAAATAAATTCAGGGTGACGATCGCAAAGAAAAGTTTACTTAAACCGTTTTCGGTGGATGAAAAATAGAAATCGAAAGATCTTTAACCGGTTTTTCGATGTAAAGATTTTCTGAAGTGATGATAAAATAAGGAATTTGATGGTTTAAAGCTACCGTTTGAAACCTGGGTTCAGCTTCGGTAACTCTTTTCAGGTTTTCTTGTGCCTGTTTGTTTTTGCCTTCGAGGTCTTTTAATTTTTTAGCCAGGAAACATTGTCCATCGCAATGCAGTTCAGGATGTTCTTTATTGATACAAAATACACTGGTAATGTATTCTTTGTTCATTTTATAGCCTGAATAAATTACCAATTGCATAAAGCCGTTACTAACGGTGCATGTTATGATAAGATATATGAGGATTTTTTTGAACATGGTATTGCGCTGCAAAAGTATTAAAGAAATTGATTGCAGCAAAGAAAAAATGATGAGATTGAGTTAACCACAGATTTCTATGTAATTATTTTGCCACGGATTCACGGAGATCACGGAAAACTTCCTTACCATTTTTAGCTATAACTTCTCTGTGTTAATCTGTGCCTCTGTGGCAAAATTGAAGATCTTAGCGAGAAGCTAAGGACTAATGGAATAAATTTCTTAAAGAGTATAACTTTATTTTAGATTGTAAAGTATCACATTATCTATAAATCTAAAGCCCTTAATATTTAAAGTGAAAAGTTCTAGTTCATGAAACATGGCGGTGGATGCAATTAAAGCATTTGGTAGGCTAAGATTGTGTGATAAAGAAAATTGTGCTACTAATTTTACTGCTTTTCTAGATATTGGCGAAGAAATAGGGAGAGTTAATAGTTTATCTATATCTTTCTTGATTAAGCTTAACTCTTTTTTATTCCTGGCTCCATAAAGTAATTCAGCGCAGTTAACATCTGAAATTGCGACATTATTTTGGCCGATTTTTTAAAAATTTTCAATAACTAACTCATTGCCTTTGTAAATTTCAATCAAGATATTTGTATCGCATAAAACCATTATCTCTTCCAGGCTTTTTTACGAAGTTCTTCTGAATCAATATTATAATCACTCCAAATGCCTTTAGATAGAGAAAATTCAACCGCTTCGGTTAATTTCTCTGTATCAGTGGTTTTTAATTCCGCATCGATGTCCCATGACTTTAAAAAGGCTAGTAACGCATCAATTTTGCGTTGCTCAACATTATCTTTTAAAATTATCGCTGTCATAGTGTTATCATTTCTAAATGTAAATATAAGCAATCTATTTTATTGGTGTGTTGACTTCTCGTAATTCTATAGTTTATGTGTGAGTTAGTATTATAATTATTTTTCTGCCACAGATTCACTGAGGTTATGGAAAAATTCTTATCATTCTCAGCTATAACTTCTCTGAGCTAATATGTGCCTCCGTGGTAAATAAAATAAGATGTGGAAAAACGAAAGGTGATCTTAGCGAGACGCTAAAACCAGTAGATAGACCAGAAATAAATCTGTGTTTATCTATGTGCATCTGTGGTTAATTCTAAAAACTCTGTGGCTATAAATTACCTGTGTTTTTAGTTTAAAGTAAATTTTACTTATCTTGCCTTACACAAAAATGAAACCTATGAAATTACTTAAAACTATCGCGGTGATGATGGTACTATCCTCATGCGCCAAAAAAGAGCTGCCAGATGTATCACCCACTTTTAATGATCCAAATTGGACGAGAATCGAAATTGCAGATGGGAAAGAAGCCCATGCCATTTATGGAAATATTGATGATACGCTAATGGTATCAACCCTTACCGAAATCTATCAAACTACCGATAAGGGTAAAACGTGGAAGAGAACGAAGGTAAATCACCAGCCTATCTATGGTTTTTTATCGGTTAAGGATACGGTTTTCGCACTGCAGGCCAACAGCCTTAAAAACAAAGAGAATCAATTGCTTGCCACATTTAGTCAATTCTTTACACTTGATAAAGGATTTACCTGGAAAAGATGTACTCAATATAATGTTTCTGAAGAAAGATCGCAGGAATTTGCAACGGTTAATTTGGATAATCAGGTTAAAATAAAACTAAAAGAAAATTTGGAGCCAATTAACGGTAATCCGGATCACAATTATATTTTAAAACGAGATATCACAATTTTTGAACATGGATTTTCGAAAATACTTCCTGTTCCTTTTAATAACCAGATCACCAATTTACATGTAGATGGGGCGGGAAGATTGTATGTCTCAGCCACACAGAGTATTCACGATAAAAAAACAGGAAAGTCTGTTTCATCTGAAAAAAATCAAGCTGCTATTATTTATATTTCTAAGAAAAACATAAAAGAGTTGATTGATTAATCAAAGTCCTCTGTGCTAATCCGTGCCTCTGTGGCAAATAAAATAAGATGTAGCAAAATAAAAGGGTGACGACACTAAACAAAAAGCACAGATGAATGACCTTCATCTGTGCTTATCCTTTTAATCTGTGGTATCAGTGATTAAAACTATGCCTGCAAATCAGTCATTACTGCTTTAATCTTTTCTCCAAGCTGTGCATTAACCGCATCAAAATCCTTTCTATCGGCCAAAGGTGCATTTACACTGCAATAGAATTTAATTTTTGGTTCTGTACCACTCGGACGTGCCGAAACAATACTTCCATCTTCGGTAATAAATTGCAGAACATCAGAAGTTGGGTAATCCAGTTTGGTTACCTTACCTGTTGTTAAATCAGTTTCCCGGCTTAATTCGTAATCTTTCAATACCGAAACTTTTGATCCACCGAGTGTTGCAGGCGGATTTTCCCTGAATTTAACCATCATGGCTTTAATTTCTTCAGCACCTGATTTACCTTTTTTCGTTAGCGAAACCAGATCTTCCTTGTAAAGGCCGTATTCTACATACATATCCAACAAGGCATTGTATAAACTTGCGCCTTTATCTTTGTAGTAAGCTGTCATTTCAGAAATGAAAGCGGCAGAAACCACCGCATCTTTATCACGTACCAGATCACCGATCAGGTAGCCGTAACTTTCCTCACCGCCACCGATAAAATATTTTTTACCTTCCAGTTCTGTCATTAACTGGCCGATGTACTTAAATCCGGTTAAGGTATTGTAATAAGTTACATTTTTCTTTTTGGCAATTTCTTCGATCAGGTTAGAAGTAACAATCGTTTTTACAATAAACTGGTTACCATCTAATTTACCGCTACCCTCCCAGGCCGATAATAAGTAATTAATCAATAAACTACCGGTTTGGTTACCGTTAAGTAAAACCCATTCGCCATCGTTATCTTTAACTGCAATACCTACGCGGTCGGCATCAGGATCGGTTGCCAGTACTAAATCGGCATCAATTTCTTTTGCTTTGTTCATGGCCAGGGTTAATGCATCCTTTTCTTCAGGGTTAGGATACACCACCGTTGGGAAATTTCCATCAGGTGTACTTTGCTCTTCAACAACAGTAACGTTTGTAAAACCAAACTGCGCTAAAGCTTTAGGTACAAGTGTAATTCCTGTTCCGTGGATAGGAGAGTACACAATTTTTAAATCATGCTGTCTTTTTATCGCTTCCGGAGAAATTGAAAGTGCAGTAATACCATCAAGATACAACTTGTCTACATCTTCTCCGATTAATTGAATGTTCGCTTCTACCCGGTCGAATTTAACCTCGTCGATGCTTTTAATTTTATTTACTTCATCAATTACCAGTTTATCATCAGGAGAAGTAAACTGACCACCATCAGCACCATAAGCTTTATAACCATTATATTCTTTAGGGTTATGCGATGCCGTTAACATTACACCACTTTTGCAGCCAAAATGACGTACCGCGAACGATAATTCGGGTGTTGGTCTTAAAGCAGAAAAGAAATAAACTTTTATACCGTTTGCAGAGAAAACATCTGCAGTAATTTTTGCAAAATAGTCCGAATTGTTACGGCTATCGTGTGCAATGGCCACGCTGATTTTTTCGCCCGGATATTTATTGTTCAGGTAATTTGCCAAGCCCTGGGTTGCGGTACCAATGGTATATTTGTTGATCCGGTTAGAACCGGCACCCATAATGCCACGTAAACCGCCCGTTCCAAATTCTAAACTTCTATAAAATGCATCAGTTAATTCGGTTGTTGCATCTTTATCTACAAGGGCCTGTATTTCTGCCTTGGTATTTTCATCATAATTTCCACTTAGCCATTGATTGATTGTGGCTTGTGTTGATTGGTCAATTGCCTGCATTGAGCTGTTTTTTAAATTTAATATCTGGTGTTGAACAAATTTTAAGGGATGAAGTTTGGTTGAAGGCCATTTATTTTAATCCATCCAAATTTTATTTTGTTGAGGGTGTTGCTTTTAAGCTGCTTTTGCTTATTTTCACGCCCCGATACAATAATAAAGAAAATCCAGTATTAATGGCGGGCGATTGTAACTTTTTTAAAATAGTTTTAAAATTTGCAAAATTACCATCGTTTTATTCCGGATCATAAACAATTGATAAATAGATGAAAATATTAAAATTTGGGGGTACTTCTGTAGGTAGTCCCGAGCGCATGACGAAGTTGTTGGATATCATTAATCCAAATGAAGAGCAGATTGTAGTTTTATCAGCCGTGTCTGGTACTACAAATAGTTTAGTAGAAATTGCAAATTATTTTTTAGCCGGAGATAAGAAGAAGGGAAGCGAGTGTGTCGAAAATCTATATCAGAAATATAAAACTTTTGTTGTTGAATTATTGCCTGCTGCCGAATTTCAAGAGCAGGGAAATGAAGTAATCGATTATCATTTTGGTTTTTTGGCCGGATTGGCGAACGATATTTTTACCCCGATCGAAGAAAAAGTAGTCTTGGCGCAGGGTGAGCTATTATCTACAACTTTATATCACATTTATTTAAAATCAATCGGCGTACCATCGGTATTGTTGCCTGCTCTGGATTTTATGAAAACGGATGAAGACAACGAACCTGATATTCCTTTTACCACCAAACATTTAACGCCTCTTTTGCAGCAGCATAAAGACAATAAGTTGTTCATTACACAGGGATACATTTGCCGTAACAGTTTTGGTGAAGTAGATAACCTGCGCCGTGGCGGTAGCGATTACACCGCATCATTATTGGGCGCAGCAATTCTGGCCGAAGAAGTTCAAATCTGGACAGATATCGACGGCATGCACAACAACGACCCGCGTATTGTTAAAGGTACTAAACCAATTGCACAGTTATCGTTCGACGAAGCAGCCGAGTTGGCTTATTTCGGAGCGAAGATTTTGCATCCGCAATCGGTTTTTCCGGCGCAGAAATATAAAATCCCGGTTCGTTTGTTAAATACCATGGAGCCTTCTGCAGCAGGTACTTTAATTACCCACGATAGCGAAAAAGGTAAAATTAAATCAATTGCTGCAAAAGATGGCATTACGGCTATCCGTATCCAATCGAGCAGGATGTTATTGGCTTATGGTTTCTTACGTCGTGTTTTTGAGGTTTTCGAACGTTATAAAACACCTATCGATATGATTACCACTTCAGAGGTTGCCGTATCGTTAACCATCGATGAAACAGCGCATTTGCCGCAGATTATCGAAGAACTGGAAAGTTTCGGGACAGTTGAAGTGGATACCGATCATAGTATTGTTTGTGTAGTTGGCGACTTTGGTTCAGAAAAACATGGTTTCGCCAGCAGGGTTTTAGAAGGATTAAAACACATTCCGATCCGTATGATTTCTTACGGTGGAAGTAACTATAACGTTTCGCTTTTGATTTTAAGCGAGTATAAAACTGAAGCTTTAAGAAGTCTGCACAACAGGTTATTCGAATAAGAGGAAAAAAGCACCGATTGCTACCAGTAGGCCGATCAGGAAATGAAAAGCCAGAAAGCTTGCGGGCAGCAATCCATTTTTATGTTTTTTGTAAGAATTATATAATCCTGCAGAAAGAACAAGGATGATAAATATGGCAGCTGCTATCTTCATTTTTTGATAAATAAAAGGAAAAGTACAATAAAGAGCAACACGATAAAAAACCGGATTTTTCCGTTGTACTGTTTCTGGGTAATCCTTCCGTGCTTTAAATCCAGGTAATTACCCAAATAAATTAGCCCAAAGAATAAAATTAAAATTATAATAAGGAATCTGAACATGTTCGCCGATAAAGATATATCAAAGTTTAACAATATTGAAACGCCTTTTTACTACTATGATACCGATCTGTTGCAAAAAACCTTGCGCACCTGCGCAGATGCAGCAGCTCCGTATAAATTCCACATTCACTATGCGCTAAAGGCAAATTTCAATTCTGTGCTGTTAAACCAGATCAAAGCGATCGGTTTTGGTGCCGATTGTGTGAGTGCAGGAGAGGTGAGACGTGCCGTTGAGGTTGGTTTCGATAACAAAAAAATCGTTTTTGCCGGTGTAGGTAAATCAGATAAGGAAATAAACGAAGCCCTTGATCTTGATATTTTCTGCTTTAACGTAGAATCTATCCAGGAACTGGATGTGCTTAACGAACTTGCCGCTAAAAAAGGCAAAACTGCACAGGTGGCGGTCCGCATTAACCCAAATGTTGATGCACACACCCATCACAACATTACCACAGGTTTGGATGAGAATAAATTCGGGATCAACTCTTGGGATTTGCCTGAATGTGCCGAAACCTTAAAAGCTTCGCCTAACCTTAAATTTATCGGTATCCACTTCCATATCGGTTCGCAGATTACCAATCTGGATGTATATAAAAACCTTTGCGTGCGTGTAAACGAATTTGCAGCCTGGTTTGAAGATAAAGGTTTTAACCTTCAGGTATTGAACGTTGGTGGCGGTTTAGGAATCGATTATTACAATCCTGATCACCAGATCCCCGATTTCGGATCATATTTCAAGATTTTTAATGAGTTTTTAACCGTTAAACCAGGTCAGGAAGTGCATTTTGAATTAGGCAGGGCATTAGTGGGCCAATCAGCCTCTTTAATTACCCGTGTACTTTACATTAAAAACGGAAAGAAGAAAAATTTCGTGGTTTTAGATGCGGGTATGACCGAATTGATGCGTCCGGCTTTATACCAGGCGTATCATAAAATTGAGAATTTAAGTCGGAAGTCCGAAGTCGGAAGTCCGGAGTCAACAGCCGTAAAATATGATATCGTCGGACCTATCTGTGAAAGTACCGATTGCTTTGGTAAAGAGGTAGAACAGCCTGAATCGTTCAGGGGTGATATTTTTGCTATCCGCAGTGCCGGTGCTTATGGCGAGGTAATGGCTTCGAAATACAACTTAAGAGATGCAATAAGATCGGTTTACAGTTACGAGATATAAAGATTTCGTCATTGCGAGGAAAAACGGCGAAGCAATCTTATAAAAAATACCGTCATTTCGAGCGGAGTGAAACGGAGTCGAGAAATCTGTCTCGAGATAGATCTCTCCATTCCACTGCGTTTCAGTCGAGATGACGGTTTTTTATTGTAAGTGTATCGCAATGACGGCTTTTGTTTAAATCGTCTCTAAATACAATTTCTGTAAATCAACAGCCGAAATATCCTTTGCATCCAGCGTATGCACTAGCGATCCTTGCCGCATAATCCCAATTCTTGTACCTACATTTACTGCATTAAAAATATCGTGTGTGGCCATAAAAACACTCCGGCCATCCTGCGAAAGCTGTTTTACAATTTCGCTAAACTCATCTGTCGCTTTAGGATCGAGGCCGCTTGTTGGCTCGTCCATTAAAATTACTTTTGCATTTTTAGCTACTGCAATAGCAATCCCTACTTTTTGCCGCATTCCCTTACTGTAACTGCCCACTCTTTTATGGAAAGCTTCTGGCTGCAAACCTGCCTGCAATAAAAAACTCTCAAGTTCATCTTTTTTATAGGTGTATCCTGCGATACGGCTAAAAAAGTCGAGGTTTTCTATACTGCTTAAATGACCATAAAGCATCACCACTTCGGGGATGTAGGCCAAAAACTGCTTCGTTTGCTCGTTATTTGGGCTAACCACCAGGCCATTTACCTTTGCCTCGCCACTACTGGCAGCGGTAAAACCAAGAAAAAGGTTGATGGTAGTGGTTTTGCCGGCGCCGTTTTGCCCCAGCAAACAAAATACTTCTCCGGCTTCTACCTTTAAATTCAGGTTATTCAGGGCAACATGCTCCTGGTATTTTTTGGTTAATCCGATTGCTTCTAACATATATGAATAAAATAAATATGCGGTCTGCTTATCGCTAAACAGACCGCTTAAAAATTAAAATTTTACACCCAAAGAAAGCCTGATTGTAAAAGGTTCACCCTCGATAAAGAAATAATTGTTACCTGCATAAGGAAAATCAGTGGTAATATCTCCCGAAGCCATATAACGTTTATTGGTTAAATTATCTGCAATCAATCTCACCATGTATTTAGGATTGCTAAAACTTAAGCCTGCATCAAATTTGGTATAATTGGGTAAATAAGTATCACGCTGGCTAATGGCCGAAAGTTTTGTAATGGTAGTTTGGCCCGCACTGATCGAAATTTTGTTATAACCTTTTAATGGGATGCTGTATTGCAACCAGGTATTAAAAACCTGTTGGGGTACATCAGGCATTTTTTGGCCTACAATTGATGGATCATCAGCTGTTGGGTTCAAATTATTATCTTTGGTAACTTTGGCATCCACATAAGTATAATTGGTGATCAGTGATAATCGATCGGTAATATTCCCGATAACATCTACCTCAAAACCATTGCTTACTACTTCGCCCAATTGCATGTAATAAGCAATTGCACCTCCGGCAGCCGAGTAGCTTCTGAAATCCCTTGCCGCAACATTTCTTTTTACCGAATGGAAACCGTTTACAGTAGTTAACAAACGGCCATTAAACCAGTTCTTTTTAAGGCCAAGTTCAAGATTGGTACCTAATTCGGGCTCAACAGGTTTCGATGCGGTAACGGTTTTTTGTCCGGCCTGCGGACCATCAATGGTTTCGGTTACCACCTGACCGGTTTTAGGTACAAATGATTGATCGAACAGGAAATAAATAGAAGATGTAGAGTCAGGCATAAAACTTAAGGCTGCCCGTGGCGAAAATGCGTGTTGTTTATAATAATCGGGCGTACGCGGACCTTTTGTTGTGGTTAAAATATTACGGTTGCGGTAATCCGTATAACGTGCACCAACAGTTAGCAAAAATTTATCAAATGCGATGTTATCATAAACATAAGCTGCAGAGTAATGGATGTGGTTTTCCTGTCTGATTGATCTTTTGGTAATGCTTACGGTGTTTGGATCTACATAAAAGTTTGGATTATTTCTTTCAAATGGAGTAGAAATGGTGCCGTAATATGTAGATAATGAGTCGTTACCAGTGGTATAATCACTTCCAATCAGCAAAGTATGTTTAAATGCACCTGTTTTAAATTTTCCTGATAAAAACAGGTTGGTATTATAGGTTTCGCCCAACAGATTCGAGTTGCTGGCAATACGGTTGGTTTTACCCTGATCGTTAAAACTTATCGATGTTCTGTTATTTGCCGATACCATGTACCATTGATTGGCCGGCGATTTAACAAAATTGGATTGGGAGGTAAGCTGCCAGTTTTCGTTAAATTTATGAACGGCACTAAACCTAAACGTATGCGTTTGCGAAATACTTAAGGGTAATCCGATCCCTGCGCTGAAATTTAAGCTGATCGGATCCTGTAATACATCTTTATCCTGACGTAATTTATTGATTGATGAGCCGTTTTTAACCTCTCCACGGATGTAATTATATTCGGCAATCAGGTAAGTGCGTGGACTGAAATTATATTGTAACACCGGTGCAATTACATATTTGGTGGCTTTCATGTAATTGAGATACGAATCCTGATGCTGAAAAGCGGTATTGAAACGGTAAGAAAAGCCGTTGCTTTTTAAAGCGCTCCCGATATCAGCAGTAGCACGGAAAAGATTATAATTGCCACCCGTAACCTGCACATTCAACAGTTTTTCTTTTGGCGATTTCGTTACAATGTTCAAAGTTCCACCAGGTTCGCCCAAAGCACTTATAAAACCTGCCGGACCTTTAATAAACTCAAGGTTTTCGATAATGGATTCATCATCCAGTGTAGCACCTAAAACCAATCGGTTTGGCATCCCGTTTATGGTGGTGGCTGCATTAAATCCCCTCACTTTTATCGATGCCGAATTATCAAAGGGCGAGCTATTATAACCGAAATACACGCCGCTGGCATTTCTGGCCACGTCTTTTAATTGCAAGCCACCTTGTTGTTGTATCAGGGCAGAAGAAATGCTGATGATGTTTTGTGGCATCTGCAACAACGGAACCTGCATTCTTAAGGTATTGGATAGGGTGTCTTTTTTAAGTTTAACTGCTTTCTGGCCATCAATGCGGACTTCGTTAAGCTGTCGTGTTTTTGTGGTCGAATCCTGTGATGATTTATTCCGTTTCTCGTGCTGCGCAAAAACCTGTGGTACCGAAATAAATAAGAGTAAAATTAAGTAAAGTGTTTTCTTCATTTTTTTGTGTGATTGGTATGTATATTATCGTTTGAATTAAATTTTAACAGGGATTTTTTTGGAGAGGAAAATGATGCAGAAACTAATGCCAAAGAGGTATAAAATACCCGCTATAATATTCTGATTTTTGTTTTTTATTGATTTAAGTTTAAATTGAGGTAAGTTTCTTAAATCATTTAAGTTTAGTTTTTTATCTGAGATAATATAGCCAGTCATAAAATCAACCCATGTTTTTTGAAAGGCATTTACCTGCTCCTGATACGAGAGGTAATCGTTCAGTCCTGTTCCGGCTATGCCGTTCAATAGGTATTGTGTTTTAGTAGCCGGATTGATCCAGTTTAGGTTTCCTACTGCTTTATTTTGTGCTGCCGGATATTGGTTGTAGTGCTCGATGCTCCGTGTCATACGCCTGCCTAAAAGATCGTAATAAGCCGCAAAACGTTTATTGCTCGTTTCACTTGTGTCTGCCGCTTCCCTTAAATGGCTGTATTTTGGGTTGTTCAGGTAAAAAGTGTCGATCAATAATTTACGCGGCATCGCCCAAACCGCTTCACTATTTTCCCTTAGTGCTACAGCTGCATCGGTTTTTAAAGGAATGGGGTAGTACAATCGCACAACTGTATTACACAACGCAGGTAATAAAATCAACAGCGCACACCACAGGCCCAAAAGATAAAGGGCGTTATGTACCGAACTTTTGCCGAGCCTGATGATGAAAAAGGTAATGGCAAACCAGAAGAAAATATAGGCACTTGCGCTAATCAGCCATAATATAGCTGCGGTAAGATCAAATGCGATCAGTTTGGCCGAAATGATAAACCCGACGATGCTCAACAGCCACACCATTAAACCAACCAACAGAAAACGGAAAGCAAGTTTATAACCGATAATCTTCCCGAAATAAATTCCCTGTAGCGATAGTAGTTTGTCGGTTTGTTGTTCTTTTTCTTTGGACCAGGTATTATAGGTTAATGCAATGGCTAGTATCGGTATGAGGTAGATCATCACATAAGCCAGGTCAAAATTACCTGATGCCTGCATTTCAGGATTTGAGATTTCGGCATTCGAACCCTGCACAAAATTGCGTCGCCGCGTAATCACATCATAATAAGGTTGTATATCTCGCTGTCCGATTGATAAAATGCTTACTGATTGTGGTTTATGAACGGCATTTAAAGGGTTTTTGTATTCAATTACTGAAGGGATACCGGCTTGATTAAACAGGGTTTTGCCTTCCGTAGTAGTGATGTCTGCTGAAAAACTGGCTTCTAATTCCTTATATTTTTTTTGGTATCCGCTTTCCAGACTATCGATAGCTAGCAATTGTTTTTGCGTAAAACGATAACCGTAATAAATGCTGTAAATCCCGGTCAGGAAGAAAAAACCGATCAATAACAGGATGAATTTTTGCCTTGCGAGCAATCGGAGTTCAAATAGAAAGATGGTTTTAAGCAGCTGCATAATGAAGGGCTAAATAACGTGAAGCAATAAATTGAAGAAATAATACAAGGATCAAAATCCAGCCTAAGAGAGATGAAAAAGCTGTTATTCTTAAGTTTAACACTTGTTTGAGTGCAGGTAGCTGATACTTGAAATCTTTAAGCTGGCTAAAATATTTTGGTCCAACGATGTATTCGCCTTTAACAGTTTTACCATGCATGGCCAATTGCATGTTTAATTGCCTGATTAATTGGTTGCGGTAAGTTTGGGCCTGTTTAAAAAACTGTTCGTGATGGTAAAAGTCCGATCCTGCCAAAGCCATCGATAAACGTTTGGTGGATAGGAAAGGATCGAAAATGCCTGCGGTGCTTAGAAAATGCTGTTGCTGATCAAAACTGTTTTCAACTGATTTAAAATAATGGTTAAAAGCCATGGTGCGGTAATCTTCATTGTATTGGAGCGTTAAGCCGTCCAGATTAAACGGTAGGGCCGAAACGCTATCTACATGATATTTCTTCAATAAACTATTGATATAGCGTTCGCCACGGGCTGCGTAAGGATCATTTCCGTTTAAACCTTTTCTATAGCCCTGCTCAACCAGATCGCTAAAAGTAGCACGCGACATTAAGGGATAACTACGGTCTGCAACGCCTGTAATTACTTTCGGGAAAATGATTCCAGTGAAAACCCAAAAGCATAAAGCCATTAGCAATGCCTTGCCAGAGTGGCTACAGATGGCTGAAATTAGTGTGCCTACCAATGCAATGAGCAAAAAGTATAATAAAAAAGTAACCAGAATCCATCCAAATCTGGGTAGAAGCACAACAGCATCGGTTGAAAATGAAATTACTGCGGCTATCAATATAAAAACAGGCAACACTATGGCTGTAATAAGCAGGTAATTTGCCCAAACCTTTGTCCAGATAATTTTTCGGCTACTCAGGCCTTGCGCTAAAAGCATTTTAAGCGTGCCACTTTCTTTTTCGCTGGTAATGCTGGTAGAAGTATTGAATAACAGAAATAAGGGGATGAGCAATTGTAAAATCAGTGCGAAAGTGAGGTTTCCAAAGCGCATGGCCGTGTCATTATTCTCGGCTTCGCTATCGCTCATTTCATGCTGCACGTGGGCTTCAACCCGATAGGTACTGCCCGTAAAGTCGTTAATGCCGGTATCAAAAACGTTAAGCAGGTTAACCGGTTTAAACAGGTAGGTTCCAAAATGGCCTGCATCGTGTGGGTTACGTTGCTGGTGTTCCCATTGCTGTCTGAAAAGCACATTTGCAGCCAAACGCTGTTTATGGCTGATCTGATAGTTTAAAACTGTACATACGGTAGCGGCAATAAATAGCCCCCATACAATAATGGCCGAAATCAGCACCGTCTTATTCCGGTAATTCAGTAATAATTCTTTTTTGATCAGCATCTGCCAGGTGGCAAAACCCTTTTTATCCATCTGAAAATTTGTAATTTTTTAATGCATCAAAGTTGCATTATATTTTACATATTTGCAACTACATTGCATTTACCAATTTTCTTTACGCCATGTTTAAAGATTTTATCCGTAGAAATAAGTACCCGTTTTATAAGCAGCCCGATGCGATGGATTGTGGCCCCGTGTGTTTAAAAATGGTTGCGGCTTATCATGGTAAAAATCTTTCGATGCAGCATTTAAGGAAATTGTGCCGCATTGGTAAGCAGGGTACAACCATGCTCGATCTGATCGATGCTGCTGATCATCTCGGTTTTAAAACCCTCGCCGCAGAATTGTCTTTTAGTAAACTTGATAATGTTCCGATGCCTTGCATATTACATTGGCAAAAACAACATTATATAGTACTTTATGAAGTAAATGATCAATATGTTTATCTGGCAGATCCTGCTTTAAACAGTAAGATTAAACTTAATATTGAAGATTTTTTGGCTGGCTGGGCAATCAATACAGAAAAGAAATCGGGCAGGGTTTTACTGTTACAGCCTGATCAGGCTTTTATCGATTTAAAGGAAATCCCCGAGCACAAAACAACCCTTTGGTCTTTATTGCCTTACCTTAAACTGCACCGCAAAGGTTGGTTGCCGGTATTGATGAGTTTAATTCTGGCAAGTGGTTTTTCGCTTATCATTCCGTTACTTACTCAAATGGTGGTTGATAAAGGTATTAACGGAAAAAATACTAATCTGCTTTTGCTTATCTGTTTAGGTCAGTTAATGCTTTTTTCGGGCCGGATGTTGATGGATTTTATGCGGGCGAGGATTTTGTTCCGCATCGGCGCCAGAACAAGTATCATCATGCTGAAAGATTTTCTGGCAAAACTGATGAAACTGCCTTTTTCTTTTTTTGATAACCGCCAGGCAGGCGACAATATGCAGCGGGTAAACGATAACCAGCGTATTGAAGAGTTTTTAACCAATTTTCTGATCAATTTTATCCTTTCGGCCATTACTTTATTGGTACTCGGCGGGGTATTATTTTATTATAACTGGCAGATATTCCTGCTTTTCATCATTGGGGCAGGAATTAGTATCATCTGGTCTAACTCTTTTCAGCAGAAACGTAAAATTATCGATCAAAAGAAGTTTAAGGTGCTTTCTGCCAATCAGCAATTGCTTTTGGAGATTTTTTATGCCATGCAGGAAATCAAACTTACGGGGAGCGAAGAAGATAAAAAAGAACTCTGGGAGAGCCTGCAGGATCAGTCGTTCGATCTGAAACTAGAAGCACTCCAGCTCGATCAGCGCATGCAGGGCGTTGGTTCTTTTATTAATGAGGTTAAAAATGTACTCATTACCTACGCTGCGGCCATGCTGGTGATTAACGATCAGATTACGCTTGGAGGCATGTTGGCTGTTACTTACGTATGTGGGCAGCTTAATGCGCCTGTTAATCAACTTGTCGAGTTTTCGAGGGTATCGCAGAATACCAAATTCAGTTTAATGCGGATGGACGAAGTACAGCAGGAAGAAGAAGAGGACCTGGAAGTAAAAGAGGACCTGAAAGATTCCGGCCCCGTTGATATTTCTTTGAACAAAGTCTCTTTTCAGTACGGAAGCAGGCATTCTCCTTTTGTTTTAAAGGATATTGACCTGTTAATTCCTGCCCGAAAAGTTACAGCGATTGTGGGCATGAGCGGGAGCGGTAAAACAACACTCATTAAACTCCTATTGAAATTTTATGGCTTAACCGATGGTGAAATCAGTCTGGGTGAACAAAATATCAGCAACGTTAATGCGAAATCGTGGCGGAAACATTGTGGTGTGGTGATGCAGGATGGCTATGTGTTTATGGATTCGATCGCCAATAACATTTTTGCCGGTGCTGGGGTAAAAGATTTCGATAAGCTTTATGAGGCTTCTAAAATGGCCAATATGCACGATTTTTTCTCGTCAATGCCTTTTGGCTACGATACTGTGGTGGGGAGGGATGGTTACGGGCTTAGCGAAGGACAAAAACAACGTTTATTAATCGCCCGGATGATTTACCGTAACCCTGATTATGTGTTTTTGGATGAAGCTACCAATGCCCTTGACGCACAGAATGAGCGATCGATTGTAAATAACCTGAATACTTTTTTTAAGGGCAAAACGGTGCTGATTGTAGCCCACAGGTTGAGTACCGTTAAACATGCCGATCAGATTGTGGTAATGCACCAGGGTGAAATCCGGGAGCAGGGTACCCACGAAAGTTTGCTTCTTAAAAAAGGAAGCTATTATAACCTGATCAAAAACCAACTCGAACTGGGCAAATAAATACCTATCACTATGAGCTTACAGATTTTTCCTTATTCTTTGGTGCGTTATGCCGGATTACATCATCAACTTTTTGACAATTTAAAGTTAAGAGACACAGAAAATCTGTTGAAATCTTTAAGGAGACTCATTCACGAAAAAGAACAGTTAAAAAGTAGCTTTTGCGATGCTTTATATCCCGTTATTACTGAGCAGCAGGATGATAAAGTAAGACAACAGCTTATTAATATTAAAAGGCAGGTATTCAATGATAAAAAGATCAATAATGAGCACATTTTTCTCTTACCAAAAACGTTACAGAATGGCCTGCTAAGTTATTTGGATAAAACAGAAGAACTTGCATTTTTTCTTGATGAAAATGTAGCAAAATTTGAAGATGTGCAAAATCTTCATCGTAAATGGTTACAGCAGATGGCTTTAAGCCCTGAATTACAGAAAGGACTTTTATTATCCAGTCCTTTACTTTACGAACAGCTAAACAGTTTCGTTAAAAAAGACGGCAAAAACTTTAAACAAAAGGAGCAACGTATACTGTTCAGTTTGTTGCGGTATCTCAGCAGGATGGCTTTTAAAACCTCGCCATTTAGTAGTTTTACCTACAGCGGATTAATGACTCTAGGCCAAACAAATCCGTTTGATCGTGTAGGTGCAGTACCACAGGTTAAAAGCCGGTTAAAATTAAACAATACCATATTCGAATATCTTAAGGCCATTATTAAAAAACATCCATTATTGAATGAGCATTTGTTGGTTAAACTAAACTTAACAGCCGAAATTAAGGACGATAAGATCTGTTTTTTGAGTAATTTCAATAACATAGAATCTTTTCAACAGATAAATGCAAATGGTTTACAGTTAATTGTTTACGAATATTTTAGTGATAATGATGGGTTGGTTTCCCTGAAAAAATTAATTCATTATTGTGCCGAATACCTCGAGAATGGTGAGCACGAAAGCATAAAAATTTACCTGATCAGGTTGATGGAAGCGGGAATGCTCGAAATGAACCTGGGATTTTCGGGGATGGATGAACATTGGGGTGATAAACTATTGCTTTTTCTTATGGACCTAAGAGACGAAGAACCTTCAGTTTTACCGATTATTTCGCTTTTTGAGTGTTTGAAAGATTATATAATGGCATATCAATCAGCTGATCCTTTTGCCAGATATAACATTCTTCAGGAAGCCGAGAAACAACTAAATATTGTATTTGCTGAATTACAACAAGAAGCCGGGCTTCCTTTCTACGCTGCTGCATCTGATCAGAAATTGGCAGCAGAAAGCCCTGAAACAGTTAATTTTTCACTCAATAAATTTGTGCCTTATTATTTTTCAGCAAAGCATATTTTTTACGAAGATTGCTTTACTTCTGAAAATTTAATGCTTCCTGATCAACCTGTTAAAGATTTTGTTTTGAAAATAGACGAGCTGGTTGGTCATCTGCTTCCGCTCGATGTAATGCGAAAAGAACGGGAAAAAATGCGTGATTTCTTTTCGCAGCATTATCCAGATGACGAAGCTGTAACTTTAACAACTTTTTACAAAGACTATTACTTTTTTGTTAAAAAGCCTGAAAAAGAACAGAAATTACTGGAAGAAGTTGATTATTTAGCACTTAAGCAATGGAAGGAAGCTGTTTTGATGAAATTTGCTCAATTAATTGATGCTAATGAAGAGCTGATTCAATTTAGTCCTGATTTTTTTGCTGATCTGCCAGAAAGTCAAAATTTAGCGCAAAAATCATCATTGGGTATGTTTGTGCAGTTTTCTGATGATAAAGACGGATTTTCGGGTGTGATCAATGCGCTTTTGCCTGGTATGGGTAAGGTAAGCGGGAGATTTTTATCATTATTTGATGAAAAGGTTACCCAAAGTTTTGTTCGGCATAACGAAAAGCTTTTTCCAGATCAGATTAAAGTGGAGCTTAGTGATGCCTCAACATTCAATGCCAACATTCATCCAGCTTTATTGACGCATGAACTTGAGCTGCCTGGTGGAAATAATATCTATCCTTTAAATCAACGATTTAATATCCGCGACCTAAAAATTAGGTATAACACAGAAAGGAAAATTCTTACGTTACATTCTGGCGATTCGGAATTATTTAGCTATGATTTAAGTTTGGAGTCTTTTTATAACCGCTCTAACCTTTATCAGCTGCTTGCACATTTTAATCCTGATGCCCGTGTATCATTACAGCCTTTTATCCAGTTGGTTGATCAGTTTTATATGGATAAACACGTTGTTCCTGCCCCTGATATATTTACGCTGCCCAGGATCGTTTATGCTGAAAATGTGGTTATCCGGCGTAAAACATGGCGGATCAAAACCGAAATTCTCCCGGTCCAGAAACAGGCCGAATCTGATTTCAGCTATTTTATCAAATTAAGTAACTGGTTGGAAAGGAATAAAATTCCAAATGAGGTTTTTATTTTTCTGCGGAAACGTGCTTATCAGGCAAAACCTGAAGGAAAACGGGAGGGGCTGCATGATGATTATAAACCACAATATTTATCTTTTGATCATCCTTTACTGATCGCTATGTTTAAAAAATTGCTTTTAAGGGCAGGCGAATACATCACTTTAGAAGAGGTTTATCCAAAACCCAATCAGCATATGGTACGCGAATACCTCATTCAATGGTATAATAACTGATGGGTTTATGAAAAAACAGGAAGAAAAATGGCTGTCGCTATACATTTTTTATGATGAAAATGCCGACAGGCTTTTAAAACAAGTTATACATCCTTTTATTCAACAATGGTATGGCCCCTGGTTTTTTATACGCTATTGGGAAGGCGGAGATCATATCCGTTTAAGGTTGAAAGCTGCTGAAATTGAGCACGACGAGATTGTTAAAGCGTTAAATTTAGAAAATACAAGTATTAAATCTATTCAGGTTGCTCAATATGAACCAGAAATCGATCGTTATGGGAATTACAAAAGCATAACCTGGGCAGAAGAATATTTTGAATGTTCTGCTAACTATGTATTGAATTGGATCGCTAAAAAAGAAGCAAGTCAACTGCCTGCCATTCAGGCAATAAAATTACACCTCACCTTACTGCATACTTTAAAATGGGATAAAGAAACACTGATAGCAGTATGTAATTTCTTTTTAGAAGGTTGGTTACCAAAATTATACAATCAAACCGATCCAAAGGAAGAACAGCGTACTTTTTGGTTGAGCCAATTTGAAAAGGTTTTTGCTCCTGTGAAAAATCAAACCATTCAGGCAACAAATCAGTTTTGGCAAGAGCTAAATGGAGTTGTGGTAAATCACGATTTATTGGATTATTTATCAAAAACTACTGAAGTGATGAATCGATATCAAAATTCTGATTTTGAAAAAGATAGGTTATTTCAGATAATCTCCAGCTTTATGCACATGAACAATAACCGCCTGGGTATTTCTAACTATGAAGAGGCCTACATCATGCATGTTATGATAGCCTGTTTGCAGTTTATACATAAAAATAAAATCCAGTAATCTCGAAGATGTTTACCGAAAAAGATACCGAAAAACTGAAAGAACAGCTTGATGAAATCTATGTGGAGTTGATTTCCAATCTCCAGGAAAATGATCTTGAAATCTGGTGGTCAACACCTTTTTACGTCAATCCTGATGAGTACGAATTCAGGGAAAGTTACGATCTTTTTAATGGCAATTGCGGTATTATCCTGTTCTTTTTAACCTTATATCAATCCGATGGAAATATTGACCATTTAAGGATCGTGAATAAAGGGATGCATCGCATCTTAAATGCCGATGCAGTATTGAACCCAAAATTTTTTGCACTTTATACCGGATTGGGTGGGGTAATTTATACTTGTTTAAAGGTTTTCGAGGTTACAGGCGAATATTTTTACAAAGAAAAAGCACTCGAACTTACTTTGTCTAATCGGCAGGAATTAACGGAAGGTTTATTGAAAACCGATCTTTTAAGCGGTTATAGCGGTAATTTATTGATGTTGACCTTGCTTTATCATCATACTGCCGATGTTAGCGTTTTAAATATGGTCAATTTGTTGATGGATAGACTGATTACAGAAGCAAGGATATCAGAACAGGGCTTTAAATGGGACTACTCCGGTTCTAAAAAGGCCTATGATAGTATGACGGGTTTTTCGCATGGTGCATCGGGCATTGCCTGGGTTTTGATGCAGGTTGGTGCATATTTTAAAACTGATGGATTGATCTATCTTGCAGAAGAGGCGTTAAAATATGAGATGCAATATTACCACGCACCAGCAAAAAACTGGTTGGATTTGCGCCTCGGACCACACCGTTTAAATAAACCAGATGTTTATCAATGGAAGCTGCAAACTTTTTTGCCTGAAATGACTGATGTAAATGCCTGGGCACACGGTGCTGCCGGAATAGGAATTACAAGGCAAATGGCATATCAGCTCACAAAAGATAAACAATATGAAATAGACTGCAACAATGTTCTGAAGCGCTGTGTAGATGATCTTGAAAAACTCGACCGGACTGATTTTACATTGGTAAGCGGTTACTGTGGCATGATTCCGTTTTTATTAAACCATGGTATGAAAACGAAAATTGTTTCCATATTGGCTCAGGCCAGGGGTTTTCATCAAAAAACAAATAGCTATAATGGTTATATTTCGTGTGGATGTGATGATTGTGGATTGCTCTCGGGCAAATCAGGTATTGGTTATATTATCCTAAACGTTTTGAATGGTAAAGACATGGATAGCATATTGGCTCCGAAATTGCCCAAAAGCGATAAAAAAATCATATTTGAAGATAAATACGGTAAAAATCTGGTTAAACAAGCTATTTTTTCTAAATATTATAAGAGAACATTAGAAAAATTAAATGCTGTTGATTCAACTTTTTTTGATGCCAAAGACATTAATGATTTTAAAATAAAACTTCAATCTGAAGTATCGAAAATCAGTAGCAGGGAAATTCAAAAAGTATTCGATTTAGAAAGTAGTTTGGTTAATTTATGGAAGGAGCACAAAGGTTATTTCAGTTTTGAACGAAAAAATAAGTACTGGCAAAAAATAGCCGAAGAAAGTCTTCTGATAAGGGATGAGGCGTTAATGGAAAGTACTTTCAGATTAAGTACACATGTAGTAATTTACCATTACAATAAAACCAATGATTTAGATATTCTTTTATTGATCAGTGAAGGAAATGGAATAAAAGAAGTACAGGTTGGTGTATTTGCCGCAATGATTTTAAATGCAATCGAGAAAAAGGAACTGAAAGGAGTGGAGCTTGTAGAATCGCTTCAGTCTATTCTTTTTAATGAGAATATAACTGAAAAGTCATTGGCTGAGTTGCAAGATAAAGTAGTTCAGCAGATCCGATTATTAATTAAAGCAGGCTTTGTGGAGGTATTTGGGTTAACTGGTTAATTGTTTAAATCGGTTAACTGTATCACTTCCTATCCATTCGTTCTCCTGAACTTGTTTCAGGATCCAAACTAGAATAGTTTCATTCGTAGCTGAGAATTGCAAACTGAGTAATGGTTAATTGTTCTCAACCGCTAACCGCGATACGCCAAACGCAAGTCGCTAATCGCATTACGCTAACCGCCCATCGCTTAACGAAACAAGGCGCCCTAAAGCGCCTTGAGATGAAAACACCTGTTATTAACTAACAAATAACGGTGGTACATTTAACCGGTGGCGTATGGTGGTCATCTGTTTGTTCGGTGTGGGTAGGCTCCGATACATTACCCAAACCGCCCGATAAACGCATAGCCACTTCGCTATCAATACTGGTTACAAAACTTTCTAATTGAAGGTCCTCTAAACTTAAAGTGATTTTTTCTGATTGATTTTTCATAAAATAATTGATTAATGTTGATGCCTACTGGTGGTTACGGGTTTTCGGCTTATCCCCGGTTGCAACAGCACTAAGTTAATTAATTGCAACTATGTTGCAAAATAAAGATCGATATTTTTGCAACTATGTTGCGAATAATGTTTAAATGAAAACCAAGGTGTTGATTATCAGTATTTTGTTTATTTGTTGCTAGTCGTCGTATTTCAGGAAATACATGGAGATACCTGTGATAAAGGTGCGGGTAGAGAGGTGGGAGGTGAAAAATATTTAAGACCCCGTCATTTCGAGTGGAGTACAGCGAGTTTGATAAGGGACTTATTAATGATCTGTTGACGATAGAAATCTCTCGCAATGTAGTCATTTCGAGCAGGCCCGATGGTTATCAGGCGCAACGGAGTGGAGAAATGAATCTCGGGATAGATCTCTCCACTCCACTGCGTTCCGGTCGAGATGACGGATGTTTTAAAAATCCGTTGGGAATAGAGTTATTTACTTCTTGTTTTTAGCTGCGACAAAAACAAAAACACCGGCAACTAAAATAATACCGCCAGCGTAAGGAGGCCAGTTAACTGATTTTTCTTTGTCAGCAGATATTTGGATGTGGCCTGCATCAACTATCTTTTCTTTTTTGGTATAACTAAAGCCAGTCCAAATTAACATGGCAATACCCACTACGATTAAAATTAGGCCTACTGTTTTGTTCATGATTATCTATTTATATCAGAACAGCGCCAGGTTGATTATGTTTTAGCGGAATGAATAACCAAGACTTATTTTCTGCGCGTAATTTACATTATCTGCCATTTCGTACGAAAGCGAAAATCGATGTATGTACAGAAAATAATTGAAAACCCAGCCCATTGAATTTTTTCCATTGATAAAATCATTTGCTTTGGCGCCAGATCTAAAGCTATTTGCGAAATTAGGCGTGCCCCCTATGAAAAACCTAAAAGCATGCCGGATTTCATGGTCAAACCTCGCTCTCCAAATTACTTCTGTAGATAATCCGGTTGTTAAAATTGTCTTTTTGTTGCTAACGGCTACATAGTCAGGTATGTGGTTGCTGTAAACCTCTTGTCTGAAATTCGCATAATCTCCACCTTCAAAACTAAGTGAATTTTCAAAGTTAATATACCTGAAGTCTGTATTTCCATTGGCCGAAGTATTATGGAATCCGGTAGAAAACCTTAAGCCAATACCGCTAACAGATTTCTTAAAAGAGGGGTAATAATTTTTTAAATATTCTGCATTATCATTATGATCTCCATCTGATGCTTTTCCGGCATAACCGAAAATTCCATAGGAAATATTCGATTTTTCGAAAGTGTGCGACCGGCTTATATTTGCCATTCCCAGTTCGAAAGCAGTGCCTGCATTTGGCGAAATAGAGCCTGCATAACTTGCTGATACAGTGGTTAAAGTCTTAATCGTATCTGCACCCATTGCTTTTGGTATATAGCCCATGTTGTTACCCATAATAGCTGGGGTAAGAAAAGATGTACAGGAAGTAAATACAGTAAGGAAAAGTAAAGAAGAAAGAGCGGTAATTTTAGTTTTCATTTTTTTGTTTTGATTTATTCTTCGAAGAAGTCTACTAGTCCTCCTATATAATATTCCTGGATACCTTCTGTAAAATCTTCATAATCCTCGTCGGGGATATTTGTTTGCCTAAATTCCAGCGAAGTTCCTTTTTTATCTTCGTGCAGTTTAATGGTTACGATAGATGGCTCGTTTTCTTCGCCAAAATACCATTGCTGTACAATCTGTTTACCATAAGTAAATTCAATGTTTTTACCTGTAATATCACCGTCCCAAAAAGAAAATTCGGTTCCCGGTACTTCTTCAAACTCAACTTCGGCACCTGTCCACAGTTTTATGCTTATATCTTTGGTCAGTGCTAAATAAACTTCTTCGGGTGGGGCAGGTATGTAGGTGTATTTTTTAAAGTCTTTCATTTTCTTCTATATCAATTGTTTCTGGCTTTTCAGGTAATTCTTCTTCTCTTTTTAAATTGTTTATCCTGAAATTTTCATTTAAATCTTTTATCACGGCCGTTCTCCATGCAGATGCCGGATATGTAAATACAAAGGTACTTTTTACCCTGCTTGATTTTATAAAATAAGTGATCCAAATTGCCGACATTAAAATTTGCCTTAATAAAGTTGTAATATCGGCATGTGTATATAATTGTTTTCCAATTCTGTTACCTATAATAATCATCCCAACCAGATCGAACAGAATAACCGCACAGCCTGCAATCCTTAATCCTATGTAATATCTTGGGAGCACTTTTCTACGGTTAAAAAACATAAAGGCAAGGAGTATGCTAAATGCAATCAGAATGGTATTTAAAGCGCATTCGGTCAGGAGAAAAAGCCTGTAAAGAAAGGTGTTGAACCGGTTAAATTGTTCTAAGCCGTCCCATATATTCTGATTAAATAAATCTGTATTAATTGTGGTATAAAACAGTGTAAACGGAGAAACAAAAATTCCGATAGCGACCACAACAAGCCAGCCGCCAATTTTCGGTGCTACTTTTATTTCCTCAACATCAAATTGTCCCTTTCTTGTGTAAATAAATACACATGCTGCGCCAGTTACGATAAAAACAATTACACTTAAGGTTACCATCCAATAGTTTAATTCAGATGCATCACCTCCTTCTTCAAAATTACCGTTCCAGTATAGGCTATAGCTTAGTTCGTCTATAATATTACTACGGTCTTTAATGTATTGTTTGGTTTCAGCACCCGATATTTCATCGTTCAGATTTTGGTAACTATAACTTAATGTAAGGGTATCTAAATCTGTTTTTAATGCATAATTGAATTTGTACCCAGGTCTTTCGATATTGAATTCCTTATCTTTTATACTCCAACTCTCCGGTAAAACAACTTTTAATGTTTGATGTAGGTTGCATGGGTAAAGAAGCTCCATGGGTACATTTCTTGATTTTTTTAACTTTCTTAAGTCATTACTGATCAGGTCGCCATAAAAATAGATATCGAATCTTTTTGAAACAGAATCGTCTTTTACCCAGATGTTTTCTACCACGTAGTTTTCGGTCAGATAAATGGTATTGTTGGCTTCATCATCCTTAACTTCTATGGTTTTACCTTTTTGTATGCCAGGATATATTTTGGCGTAATATTCTAAATAGTCTTTTTCTAATTTATCTGTTCCATTACCATTTATATCCCCTCTGATCTGATCGGCATAATCATGTGTATAAATCGATTTGATCTGTAGCGTTGCTTTTTTGCCCTGTGCGGTATCTGGAACATTGATAATAGAAGTTGCATCAAGTTTTCCATGCGGATTGCTTTTTACCCACTCGAGTTTATCATTTCCTGGTTTTATGACCAGTACATTTGCAGAATAAGGGAAATAATTGTCCTTGATTGGTCCGCGCTGATCAGACATTGTTGCATCGATCCAGATTTTTTTACCCTGATATTCTGCAACAACAACTACATGGTCGAATGCCCCCGTTGTAGGTAGCATTTCTTTGGTTTTATCCCGTAAATAAGTATTGATGTATACTGGATAGGCCTGTATACCATTTCCTTTAAGCAGATAAACAAGTAGGAGCGATTTGTCCTTACAATCACCATAACGCTGTTTTAAAACTTTTTCGGGAGAATTAGGGCGGTGAGAATATTGTCCCATTTCAATACCCATATACCTGATTTCATCCTGTACGAATCTGGTAGCCAGCTCAAAATAGCGCTCCTGGTTATTTTTTGATTTAAGCTTCAGTTCTCGGATTTTGTTGTTGAGGATAGCTGAATTGTCCAGATTATAGTTATTCAGGTTAATGGACCAATCAACAACTTCTTTCCAGCTGCGGTATTCACTGATCTGTACCCTTCCGTATGGGTTGTACCATTCCGGTTCATAATCATAGCTCGAAAAAGTTTTTGACGATTGGCTTTGCCATTCGTATACTTTTAAATTTCCGCTCTGGCGGGTTTTTACATGTGGAACGAAATTGAAATTCTTAAGCTGGAGATTACGTTTTGCATCAAACAGCACACTTGCATAAACATTGGAAATTTCACTTCCGCCTTCAAAATACAGAGTGCCATTATAACGACTTCCAAAAACAGGATTTTTCCCTTTTATGGTGTATGAAAACTCAATGCGATCGCCTTTTCGTACATCATCCAGGATCAGAAAGGCGTTAAATGTGCCGCTATAAATAAACTTATTCAGTTCTTTTTCATTCTGGATAATATTAAAATTGCGGGCATTTAATTTGTCTATCGGTTTATTGTTTCGCCAGATGATGATTTTATGAAAAACAAGCTGTTGGTAGGATGGGTCGTAGGTTACCGATATTTCTGAGCCGTTCTGAACCCCGGTATCAGAGCTAATCTCGCGGATATCGTGTTGGTACTCTTCAGAAGTTTCTACATTGATCTGTTGTTCGTTAAGATACAGGTACCAGCCATCCTGGATATTTCCGGGTGCTGGCCTGTTGTTAACTGTAATAACTTTCTGGAGCCATTGTGGCTCTGTTTTAGAGGTGAAAAAGTTATTTTTCTGGGCAAAAGAAGTGTTAATGGATATAGATAGAACAAACAGAAACAAAATCTTGAGAGCGTTCCTTTTTAGCATATATAATTGTTGTTATTTAAAGGCGTTTAACCCTGTTACGTCCATGCCCGTAATCAGTAAATGTATATCGTGTGTACCCTCGTAGGTTACTACCGATTCGAGGTTCATCATGTGGCGCATAATCGAATATTCGCCGGTAATTCCCATTCCCCCAAGCATCTGGCGTGCATTACGGGCAATATCCAGTGCAATTTCGACACTGTTTCTTTTGGCCATCGATATCTGCTCTGCCGAAGCCCTGTTCTCACTTTTTAGTACGCCCAAGCGCCAAACCAACAGCTGGCCTTTGGTAATTTCGGTCACCATTTCGGCTAGTTTCTTTTGCTGTAACTGGAAGCCGCCAATGGGTTTTCCAAATTGTACGCGTTCTTTTGAGTATCGTAAAGCCGTATCATAGCAGTCCATTGCTGCACCCAAAGCGCCCCATGCAATGCCATAACGGGCCTGGTTTAAGCAGCCCAAGGGACCTTTTAATCCACTTATTTCAGGAAAAACATTTTCTTTTGGTACTTTAACGTTATCAAAAACCAGTTCGCCTGTTGCCGAAGCACGTAAACTCCATTTATTATGTGTTTCCGGGGTCGAAAATCCTTCCATACCACGTTCTACCACCATTCCCCTGATCTTGCCTGATTCGTCTTTCGCCCAGACCACTGCAATATCAGCAAAAGGGGCGTTGCTGATCCACATTTTGGCACCATTTAATATATAGTGGCTCCCAGCGTCTTTAATATTGGTTACCATTCCGCCCGGATTAGAGCCGTGATCGGGCTCTGTTAAACCAAAGCAGCCCATCATTTCGCCACTGGCCAGTTTTGGAAGGTATTTTTTACGTTGCTCTTCCGTGCCGTAAGCATAAATAGGATACATGACCAATGATCCCTGAACCGAAGCTGTAGAGCGGATACCAGAATCACCACGTTCAATTTCCTGCATCAAAATCCCATAAGCGGTATAATCTAAACCTGCACCTCCATATTCAACAGGGATGGTAGGTCCGAAAGCACCGATATCAGCCAAACCTTTTATTAAATGTTTTGGAAATTCTGCCTTTTGTGCATAAGCTTCAATCACAGGGCTAACTTCTTTTTTTACCCAATCCCTTGCCGTTGCGCGGATCAATTTATGCTCATCGGTTAACAGTTCATCCAGTAAATAATAGTCTGGTGCCTCGTAAAGGTCTTTTTTTGCTGATTTGCTCATGTAATTTCGTGTTATCTGGTTAAGAAATCGCGTTAATTTCAAAGGTAACAATTTACGGCAAGGGGCATTATATTCGTGAATAAAAAATTAATTTTGCAGCTTACAGAACGTACATGAGTCATTTAAAACAAACCGTAGCCTTAAAAGATGTAAAATGTTTTGCCCTTCATGGTTATTATCCTGAGGAGCAATTAACCGGAAATCATTTTGTTGTAGATCTGGAAACAGCATTTACACCTCAGGGTTTTGATGATGAACTGGCACAAACGGTAAATTACGAGGAACTGAATAATATTATCCTCGCAGAAATGAAACATACGCAGAAACTTTTGGAAACCGTTTTAAATAATATCATTTCAAAAGTTATTGAGCTGTATCCTTTTGTAGATACTATTCAGGTGAGCATCAAAAAATTAAACCCGCCCATGCCTGGCCAGATCGGGCATTCTTTTGTTAAACTATCTTATACATCAGCCAAATAAAATGAACTTTACCAAGATAAATCCTGAAATTTTAGCAGAAATCAAAACAGCAATAGGGGCAGATAAGGTTTTTACTGATGCAGAAAGTTTAGACCGTTACAGTCACGATGAAACTGAAGATTTGCGTTATCAGCCCGAAGTTGTGGTAAAACCTACGTCTCCGGAAGAGATTTCGGCTTTGTTGAAAATCTGTAACGAATACGATGTTCCGGTTACACCCAGGGGAGGTGGTACGGGTTTAAGTGGGGCTGCTCTGCCTATTTATGGCGGTGTTTCCCTATCAATGGAAAAGTTTAAGGCCATTATCGATATCGATACCGAAAATTTGCAGGCCATTGTTGAGCCAGGGGTAATTACGGAAGAATTTATCAATGCTGTGGGTGAAAAGGGACTTTTATATCCGGTTGATCCGAGTAGTAAAGGATCTTGCTTTATTGGTGGTAATGTAGCGCATGGCTCTGGTGGACCAAGAGTTGTAAAATACGGAACAATCCGCGAATATATACTGAACCTGGAAGTGGTACTACCGAATGGAGATATCATCTGGACCGGAGCAAATACCTTAAAGTATGCATCGGGTTATAATTTAACCCAATTAATGATCGGTTCGGAAGGTACTTTGGGCGTGGTAACCAAAATTGTGACCAAGCTTTTGCCTAAACCAACGCAATCGGTTTTAATGATGGGCTCTTTTAGCAATAATGAGGATGCCTGTGCAGCTGTTTCGGCCATTTTTAGGGCTGGGGTTACACCTTCGGCTTTAGAATTTATGGAGCGGAAAGGAGTGGAGTGGGTAATTAAATTCGACGATATCAAATTTGATTTAAAAGATGATGTTGCAGCGCTATTGATGATTGAATTTGATGGCGATGACCTGGACGACATTTTTAAAAACTGCGAAAAAACCAATCTCGTTTTAGAAGAATATAACTGTACGGAAGTTTTATTTGCTGATACAGCTGCCCAAAAAGAAGAACTCTGGCGCATGCGCAGAACCATGGCCGAGTCGGTAAAATCCAATTCTGTGTATAAAGAAGAAGATACCGTTGTGCCACGTGCGGCTTTGCCAAAACTGGTTAAAGGGATTAAAGAAATCGGTTCTAAATATGGTTTCGAAAGTGTTTGTTACGGGCACGCCGGGGATGGAAACCTGCATGTAAACATCATCAAAGCCGGAATGAGCGATGATGACTGGAAAAACAAACTCAAATTCGGTATTGCCGAAATATTTGAATTAACCACGGCTTTAGGCGGAACATTATCTGGTGAGCATGGAATAGGCCTGGTGCAAAAAGAGTTTATGCCGATTAAATATTCCGAAATCCACCTTAACTTAATGCGGGGAATTAAAAAAGTTTTCGATCCAAATGGGATATTAAACCCTGGAAAGATTATGCCGGATTAATATCCGTCACCCTGAACTTGTTTCAGGGTCTTTCTTGTAAGATAGATCTCTCCCTGTCCGAAACAGGCGGGCATTTTGCTACGCTACAGTCGAGATGACGGCTTTGTATTAGAGCTGTTCAAACCCCAACATTTTTTGTTTTTCGGCTTCGGGGATAGCCGTTGGTTTGCTTGTGGTATAATCAACGGCGATGCAAACTGTTTTTCCCTTGCTGCAGATCACTTCTTCATTTCCCTTTATTTTAACAATCTGGTAATCCAGGTCGAAACTTGTTGTGCCAATTCGTGATGTTTTTACATGGATGGCAATTTTATCGTTCATTACAATAGGTAAAATGTAGTCCAGCTCCGCGTGCGCAATCACGATTCCGGTTTTCTTCCAGTCCCATTTTATAATTTCTTCCCAATACTTCGTTCTGGCAATTTCGAGATAGGTAAAATAGATCGAATTGTTTACATGTCCCATCATATCAAAATCGATAAAACGCAAATGGATATTGGTTTTATAGTTGAATTTGTCTGAAAAAGACTTGATGTCTGTCAATTTGTCTTTATTTTTTGATTTATTTTGCCAAAATGTCTTGAAAATCATAAATATTTGGTTTGGTATGTAAGTTGAATAAGGTGTATTATCAATTTAAAAATTAAAAAAATAAAAGAATAAGCGATATGACACTAGTAAATTTTAACAACAGAACCCGTAACACAGCTCCTTACTTTAACAATGTTTTTGATTCATTGTTTAGCGATGCGATAACTAAAAACAAATCGGTTGATAAATCACCAAATGTGAACATTCACGAAAATGAAACTGCTTATGTGATTGAATTGGCTGCACCGGGTTTAAAGAAAGAAGATTTTCAGATCAATTTAAAAAAAGACACACTTTCTGTTTGGGCAGAAGTTAAAAAAGACGAAACCCAGGTAGCGAAAGATTTTACACGTAAAGAATTTGATTATAGCTCATTCGCCAGATCATTTAATTTACCTGATAGTGCAGATGGGGATAAAATTACCGCTGAATATAAAGATGGTATTTTATCGATCAACATCGCAAAAAAAGACGATGCTAAATTACAGCACAAAGAAATTGTAGTATCGTAACAAAGATATTCTCGTAAGAGGATTTTTCATAATAGTTTGGTTTAAGGGTTATGAGGCTTGCATCTGGCCGAGAGTTGGGTAGATGCGATTGAAAAGCCAGTGCAGGTTATCATAATCATTTAGGTTTAGGTTTTATAAGGTTAATGCCGGATGGCATTAACCTTATTTTTTTATTCACAACTCCCGCAGTTTCGTCATTTCGAGCGAAGTGCAACGAAGCCGAGAAATCTATCTCTAGATAGATCTAATCTATCGATTGGTGTCACACCGACTAGAATTCTAATTGATTTTTTGATCTACCGCACAGTCTTGCCTCGGCTCGCCGCCGCCGAAGGGCTCCTTCTTTTTGGCGTCAAAAAGAACCAAAAAACGCCGGCTGAAAATTTTTCTTTAAAAGCCAGTAAGTAGGCTTACTCGGTGGTGCCCGAAAAATTTGTTAGGCCGGAATTAAGTAGAACGGAGATACTGTACTATGGCCTAGTTGGGTGGAATGCACAAATAACAACAAACGATTCATAAATACTGTAATGGAATAATAATTCTCCGTTACAGTATTTAGATTGATTTTAAGTTACATTCTTAAAATCACCTTAATCTCATTTTTTGTACTTTTGCGGCATGGAGAGAGAAATTCTGGATACTAAACGTAAAGCACTAAAAATAAACCTTGACCCACGGATTTACGGTACCTTTGCCGAGATCGGAGCTGGGCAGGAAGTTTCGAGGAACTTTTTTAATGCAGGTGCAGCATCCGGAACGGTTGCCAAAACCATGTCGGCTTACGATATGACTTTTAGCGACGCCATTTATGGAGCAGAAACCAATGGCCGTTATGTAAGTCAGAACCGCCTTTTGCAGATGCTTGATCACGAATTCGGTTTGCTTAACGAACGTTTATCAGGCGAAAAATACGAAAGCCGTACATTTTTTGCTTTTGCAGATACTGTTACTACACTGAATTATAAACGTACCAACGAGCCTCATGGTTGGGTTGGACTCCGTTTTCAAAGTGAGCCAGGAGGTTCTCCAAATGAAATATTTTTCCATGTGCGTTTACTCGATACAGATGTGAACATGCAACAACGTGTTTTGGGAATTATTGGAGTAAACTTACTTTATGCTGCTTTTTACCATTATCAGGATCCAAAATTGATGGTAGAATCATTGGCCGATAATTTAACCATCGGTTCTGTAGAAATCGATCTGATATCGGTTAAAGGTCCGGCTTTCCCTGAAGTAGATAACATCTTGCTTAATCTGTATATGATTATGAAAGACTTCTCTGCTGCGGCTATTTTTGATGCTGATGCCCATCCACGTCAGGCAAAAGATCTTTTGTACAAGAAAGACATCATGATCCTGCGTACCAAATACGGTCAGAAATCGTTGCCCAACTTTAACCTGTTCAACAAAGCCACAGATCAGTTTAAACGCACCAACCAGGTAGAGGAAGGGAATCTGGCGGTGATGATAGAGGTGTTGCTCACCAACGTTTTAACCGATGCACAGGAAACCCCAGATGATATTGACCTTGAAACTGTTGCCAAACGTGCGCAGGAAATGTGCGACACAGGAAATATTGTGATTGTTTCTAATTTTACACGGCATAACCGTTTAGCAAAATATCTGGCGAGATGTAAACCGAAGAGTGTAGGTTTGGCAACGAATATCAATAACCTGAAGTTTGTATTCAATTCTAAAAACTTCCCCGGAGAAAATTATTCCGGTCAGTTATTAAGTTATGTAAACGATATGTTTAATACCAATGTACGTTTATTTGCCTATCCTTTCCTCGATAAAAAGACCAATCAGGTAATTACCACAGCAAATATGCCGGTTACGCCTGAAGCAAAACCATTATTCGATTTCCTTTTGATCAACGGTTATATTACTGATATCAAGGATTATAGTGAAGACGAAGTGAAGACAGTTTAAGGAACTTCTATTTTAGGCTGAAATCTTTTTCTAGTGGTATTGTCATCCTGGGCGCAGTCGAAGGATCTTTAAGGCACTGTATTGAGTTTTGGCTTTTTATAATAAACGGCGTTCGATAATAAATATGCTGTCAAAGATTTTTCGCAGATATTTTTAACTCTTTGTCGTCACCCTGACCTGTAGCGTATAGCGAAAAGCTACGAAGTAAATTTATTTCAGGGTCTATCTGGCAAGGAAAGATGCCGAAATCTATATTTTTTTGGAAAAGATTCTTCACTGCGTTCAGAATGACAAAGTAGCTGAACAACAAAACATCTAAGCACTTAAATCCTTACTAATCTTAAGTGCTTCTTCAATAATTTCTTTCGGATAACCGGACATTTCCAGAATTTTGATCGCATTTTTTGTTTTGAGCGGTCCTTCTTTTAGTTTATGGTCGAAAATAAGCTCGTTATCGGTTATGGTTTCGGTAAAATGATAAAGTTCGTACGTTTCGGCAAGCATAGCAGATAATTCAATATCGTGGGTAGCCACAAAAGTTAGGTTCTGCTCTTGGTTTAAATGCGAGAGTATGGCTTTGGCTGCGGCAATCCGCTCGATGGTATTGGTACCTTTAAACACCTCGTCCAGAATAAAAAGATTTTGCCCATCGCTTTCGGTTGCAGCTATTAAAGCCGACATTACATCAACTTCTTCCAGAAAATAACTTTTGCCCTGAAATAAATTATCATCGATCCTTATGGAAGTGTGCAATTTCAAAAACGGTGCCTTATACGATCCGGCAAAGCAGGTGTAAATGGTTTGGGCCAGTAACGAATTGATGGCGACAGTACGTAGAAAAGTCGATTTTCCCGACATATTTGAACCGGTGATCAACATACTTTTCTGATCTAACTTTACTTCGTTTTCTATACAGTTTCCGATCAATGGATGTCTGATCGCTTTAATTTCAATTCCTTTTTGCGCTTGCGTAAACTGGGGCGTACAAACCTCTTCACTTTGATTTAAAGAGGCTACAGATATGGCCATATCCACACTTCCAACATACTGATAAAGGTTTAAGATATCATTCTGGTTGTTTTCGATCAGCTTGATCAGTTTGAAAAAGGTAAAAATTTCGATCAGGAAAATGGCTTTGATAATCTCGAAAAGATAAAGCGGCAACTGGCTGATGTCGCCTTGGTTATTCTGACTAAAATCCTGATAAAGAATGCCGATACGCCGCTGAAATTTCCGGAACATCGGGATGGCATTTTTTATTTTATCAGCCTCAAAAGGTATTTGTTCTTTTACCAGTTTTCTGGAAACGTTGATCAAAATGTTAAGCTGCGAGAGCGATCTGGTAAAAATAAGCAGGTGTTTTTTGTTCCAGTAGTTTAGATAAGTTGCATTAAAAACGATCAGGAATAATGCGAAGATGAGGCATATCGAAATTTTAATTGACAAGATAAATAGTACAGCCAAAATAAGCAGATCGATGGATAACCATTTAAACCATGTAGGTTTTTCAACTAACTTATCATTGAACAATAAAACCACCGAATAGCTTTCGTTACTGTTCAATTTTATGAGCGCTGTTTGTACTTTTTCTCTTATTACTGGGTTTTTGATGAAAAAATCTGCCTGGTCTTTCAGTTCTTTGAGTTCCTTCAGATTATTGCCGGGTTTTGTAAGTTTGTTATACAGAAATTGCTGACCGATTTTACTGGTTGTCCGGTCAATTTTCGCAAATAACTGATCGAAATCGATATCGGCCATTGTTTGGTGCGAAAGCTTATGAAATACATTTTCTTTTACGTAGGTAGCGTACCAGCTTGCTTTATCAAAGTCGACAGGTTCTGTTTTCTCCTTTCCCCAATTATCTTTAAGGTCTTCTAAAAGCTGCTTTTTCTTTTTTCTGGCATCAAAAAAAGCAAATAGCATTAAAAGCAATAAGGCGGCAATGCCGAATAGGATATAATTCATGTAACACGCTAAACGGGCACAATATACACGATAAATGCCTTTATTTTAATAATTTTTCAATTACCTGTTTATAGCTGTCGCTTACCGGCAATTCCTTATCCGCTATAAATAATGCGTTTTTGCGGATCGCAGTTACTTTATTGATATTTATGATGAAAGATTTATGGATCCGCTCAAAGAATACTGGCAGTTGATCTTCTATATTTTTCATGCTCATGCGTACCACAGCTGCCTTTGGGCTGGTTGAAGTATGGATCTGGATATAATCTTTGAGCCCTTCTACATAAGTAATTTCCTCAAAGTTGATCTTCATTAAACTATAACCCACATTTACAAACATGTAATCCTGTTTGGGCAGGTTGGCGTGTTCGGCCGACTGTTTAAGTTCGTAAAGATCTTTTGCCTTGTTACAGGCTTTCATAAAACGGTCTAACGATACCGGTTTCATCAAATAATCTACCACATCAAGTGCAAAACCATCTAAAGCATATTGTTTATAGGCAGTTACAATAATCACCATTGGTTTTTTAACCAAACTCTGTATAAACTGCAATCCGGTAATGCCGGGCATCTGGATATCGATAAAAATGAGGTCTATCGATTGTTCCTGCATGATCCTATTGGCTGCAAAGGCATCATCGCAACTGGCTACCAGTTCTAAAAACGGGATACGGCTAATGTTATCAGCCAGTAATTGCAGTGCTAAAGGCTCATCATCAATGGCTAAACATTTTATCATGCTGTTAATTTTAAACTGAGGTTCACATTAAACCAGCCATCTTTTTTTGCTATTTCCAATTGATGTTCTTTGTTGTAAAGCAGATTTAAACGCCGGCTCACATTCGCAAGGCCGATGCCCGATGCAGCATCTTTTACTTCACTTTCGTCTTCGTTGAATTTATTTCTAACCATAAACGTCAAACGGTCATCTTCTGTTTTTAAATCAATAAATATCTGAGGGTTCTCGATCATCCCTAAACCATGTTTAAAGGCATTTTCGATAAACGGAATCAATAACATCGGTTCTATCTCATCAAACTCACTTTCGATATCAATGTTCGTTTCTATCGCTACTTTTTTGCCGAAACGCTGCTTTTGCAGATCAATATAAGCCCGCAGGTATTCAGTTTCAGTTTTGATGGATACTTTTTCTTCGTCGGTTTCGTACAGCATATATTGCATCAAACCGGATAATTTCATTACGGTAGGCTCCAGTTCATTACTTTTTAACCTAACCAGTGCCACAATGTTATTGAGTACATTAAAAATAAAATGGGGACTGATCTGTGAACGCAAAAACGAAAGTTCAGTTTTCATATTTTCCTGTTCGCGCTGCAAAGATCTTTTTTCTTCCCTGATGCGATCAGAAATCATGGTGAAAGCGGTACTGGCCGCAATTGTTAATAAAAAGGTGGGAGTATTGAACCAAAGTGTACGACCAAGATTAAAATCGAAATCTGGCAATAAAATTTTAAATAGGGTAGAGTGAATGGAAATGGCCAGAAGCAAACAGCCTAAAAGTGATAATCCGTACCAGAAATATTGTTTCCGATAGAAAAAAGAAGGCATTAAAACCTTGTTATTCAGGTAAAATATAGCGATCCAATAAAAATAACTGATAAAATTTAACCTCAGGAACTGGTTTTCCTCATAATTGCTGAGGTGATGCGGTGGCCGGCTCCTGTTGGCATTGATGATATAGGGTAAGGTGATCAAAACCACCCATACCAGGATATGCAGGGTAATCTTTATCCATCTTTTAGAGAAATTAATCGTCATTATTTTTTGTGTCGCGCTTTGCATCACTAAGTTATTATTTATTCTGTTTTTACGCTCCGTTACCCTGAATTTATTTAGGATGATTGTGTTAATGTTTTAAGATCCCGGCCTGCGCCGGGATAACGGCAGGCGGGATCAGGTGTTGTTACTCGTATCTTAATGCATCGATCGGATCTAAATTGGATGCTTTCTTTGCCGGATAATAACCAAAGAAAACACCTGTAATGGCACATACAACAAAGGAAATTACAATGGAGGATTCGGCTATTAAAATTGGCCAGTTTAAGAAGTAGGAGATGAGGTAAGCAGAACTTACACCCAAAACCACCCCTATAACACCGCCGGTAATACTGATTAAAATTGCCTCTATTAAAAATTGCATTAAAACGTCTTGTCCGCGGGCGCCTATCGACATGCGCAGGCCAATTTCGCGGGTACGCTCGGTAACCGAAACGTACATAATATTCATAATGCCGATACCGCCGATAAACAATGAAATACCTGCAATCGCGGTTAAAAGAACAGTAAGCATACTACTTGTAGAGCTGATGGTGCTGATGAGTTCGGCCTGTGTACGTACCTGGAAATCGTCGGTTTCTGCAGCAGTTAATCTATGGCTTTGCCTTATTGCGTCCGAAATTTCGGTGGTCGCGTCAGCACTCGAAGCTTCGGTGGTTGCCGATGCGTAAATGCTCTGCAGGTAATTGGTTGCAGTAATCCTTTTTTGTACCGTGGTGTATGGCGCAATGATAATATCGTCCTGATCCTGACCGAAATTACTCTGTCCTTTAGGTACTAATGTGCCGATTACCTGAAAAGGAATGTTTTTAAACCTGATAATCTGACCAATTGGATTACTTCCATCAGGGAATAAATTATCAATCACGGTTTTACCCAAAAGACAAACCTTGGCGAAACTTTTCACATCGTTTTCGGAAAAAAGAATCCCATCCTGAAGCTTTAACTGACGGATATTTAAATAATCCGGACTTACGCCAGTAATGGTAGTGGGCCAGTTGTAACCACCTTTAATGGCCTGTCCGCTGGTAGAAACCACGGGTGATAATCCATTTATGTTTTTAGATTGTAGCTTTTTAATGGCTGTAATATCTTCAAATTTTAAGGTCTGAATACTGCTTCCCTGTAAACGCACGCCACCAGGCTCGTTACTTTGTGGCATAATGGTTATCATGTTCGAACCCATACCCGATAATGACGACCTGATACTTTGTTTAGAGCCTTCACCAATCGCCATCATGGCAATTACAGCGGCCACGCCGATAATAATACCGAGCATGGTTAAAAAAGCACGTAGCTTATTTCTTTTCAATGCCCTAAAGGCAATTTTTAATAAATTTATAATGCTCATGACCTTTTAAAATTAGTAATCATCCGATTCGGGTAAACTGGCAAGTGCCTCTTTGGCCGAACGCTGATTTTGGTTAATGCTGTCTTTTTGGATCTTACCATCCCTAAGCATGATTGTTCTGGTACTGAATGCTGCGATATCGGGCTCGTGGGTTACAAAAACAATGGTTTTTCCCTCTGCATTCAATTCCTGCATCAAAGCCATAATCTCGTAAGAGGTACGGGTATCCAGGTTTCCGGTAGCCTCATCGGCCAGAATCATTACAGGATGGTTAACCAAGGCCCTGGCAATGGCCACACGCTGTTGCTGCCCGCCCGAAAGCTGACTTGGGGTATGATCGAAACGCTCAGCCAGTTTTACTGATTCGAGCGATTTAATGGCTCTTTCTTTACGTTCCTCGGCAGTAATGGTTTTATTGTAGAAGAGGGGTAACTCTACGTTTTCCAAAGCCGATGTTCTCGGTAACAGGTTATAAGCCTGGAAAACAAAACCGATTTTGGTGTTCCGCAAACCTGCAAGTTGATCACGGTTTAAACTTTTTACATCAACGCCATCCAGCAGATAACTGCCATCGGTAGGTTTGTCTAAACAGCCCAATATATTTAACAGTGTGGTTTTACCCGATCCGCTACTGCCCATAATGGTTACAAACTCACCAGCTTTAATATCGAAAGTAATCCCTTTTAATGCCCTTACGGTTTGATCGCCCATCACGAATTCACGTTTGAGGTCGTGGATGTCCAATATTTTCTGTTCCATTATTTCCTCCCGCTTCTATTTGGACGTTTAGGCATAAAAGGACTGGATTGGCCCTGACTTGCCGCTGCACTTTTGCCCATGCTTTGTGCGCCTGTAATTACGATATCCGCTGCCGCCAGTCCCGATAAAATTTCAACATGTGTATTGTCGTTTATACCGGTTTTAATTTTTTTCTGAACCAGCTCTTTCGGGCTTTTTTGTACCCAAACGTATGCCTCGTCTGCTCCTGCAGGTTTCCTTTCGGGATTAACCCAGGTCATTTGATACTTGCCGGCCAAAGTAGAATCAGGTGCGAATTTTATTGCCTTTGTAGGAATGAGTAAAGCATTATTTACCTCTTTTGTGAAGATGGTAATGTTAGCCGTCATACCCGGTTTTAGCTTGTTCGCATCGTTTGAAGTATTGATAATGGTTTTATACGTAACCACATTTGACGAAATGGACGGACTTAACCTGATCTCCTGGATGTTTCCTTTAAAAGTATCGTTCAAAAAAGCATCTACGGTAAAAGTTGCCCTTTCGCCTTTTGAAATATCACCTACATCGGCTTCATCAACAGAAGCTTCTACCTGCATTTTGGTCAGGTCTTTTGCAATGCTGAAAATGGTTGGTGTACTAAAGCTTGCTGCTACGGTTGTTCCTTCACTTACGCTTCGCGATAGTACAGTGCCATCGATCGGAGAATAAATACTGGCCAACGAGAGGTTTTTTTGGGCAGAAGCGAGCTGTGCTTTAATGCTGTTAACCGATGCTTTTGAAGCGTTATAGGTGTACAGCGCATTATCGTAATCGGCTTTGCTAACCGCACCCACTTTATACAGGTTGCTTTGTCTGCTAAAATTCCCCTGTTGGTAAACCAAGGCACTTTGGGCACTTACCAAATTGGCCTGATACTGATTTACAGTGGCCTCGAACAGGGTTTTATCCAGTTCGGCCAGTAGCTGTCCTTTTTTAACCTTGGAATTAAAATCGGCATACAGGGTTTTAATGGTTCCCGAAACCTGGGTACCTACAGCCACCGTATCAACCGGCTGAATCTTGCCTGTAGCGGTAACATTTTCGGAAATGTAACCCATTTTAGGTTTTTCGGTTTCGAGAACAACCACCTGTTCCTTTTTGCGCAGCGCGAAGTACCAAACTGCAAATAATGCAACTGCGATACCGATAATAATAAATATTGTTTTCTTTTTCATGATTCAAATATTAAATAGACTAGGCGGTAGCCATCATCATGTATTTTAATTGGTAATAGGAACGCCGGTGTAAAAATTATAGATCTTGGTATATAAACTGGCTGTGTATTTTGCCTGAACAAAGGCCTGTAACGCCTGTACATACAAATTTTTCTGTTGCAGGTTTTCTACAATGTTGTTGGTGCCTTCTTTTAAAGCCGCATTCGAAATCCGCAAAGCTTCGCCAGTATAATTGAATTGTTCCTGTGCTGCGGCATATTGGCTATTGGCGTTCTGTACATTGATATATGCACGTTCTACATTTTGCGTAAGCGTTGTTTTGGTATCCAAAAGTGCCAAACGGGCCTGTTCAATACCGATATTGGCTTTTGCCACATTGGTTTTGGTTACTTTTCTATCAAAAATCGGTATGGAAAGTGTTAAGCCCAGATTTTGATAAAAACTGTTGTTTAGCTGATAGCCATAACCGCCCACATTATTGTTGCTGTAGCCTGTGTTGAGCGATCCACCCAAACTTAAAGTAGGACGCAAAGTTGATTTGGCTTTAGCCAATTCGGTGGTTTGAAGCTGGATATTCAATTCGCCGCTTTTAACCTCCGGACGCGTACGTAATGCCTGATCCTGTGCCGAAGCCAGATTATTGAGTGCGGGTGCAACAGCAACGGTATCGGTTGTGCTTACTTCAAAAGCAGTGGATGTAGGCAGCTGCAATAATTGTTTTAAGGTTAAAATGTTCTGTTGTAAGGTGTTTTGCGCAGTAACCAGTGTATATTTATCGTTGGCGTAAGTTGCCTGCAACTGTAAGAGATCTTTTTTGGCAATGGTTCCGAATTTAAACTGCTGTTCTGATTGTTTAACCTGGGCCTCGCTGGTGGTTAACAGGTCTTTTAAATAGGTAATATTTTCCCTCGCCAGTAAAATATTAAGATAGGCCTGTGTAATGGAAATGGTGATGTCGTTTTTGGCCGCTTCTACCGATAGGTTGGCAGTTTGTAAACTGAGCTCTTTGGCTTTGATATCATTTTTTAAATAACTTCCATTGTATAGCGTAAGATCCGAACTTAAACCAAAACCGCTGGTATTTTGCAGACCTGATTTATAATTGGTAATGGCCTGTGATACATTTCCGGTTAAATTTGGAAGTACGGCTGCTTTTGAAGCAATGAGGTTTTGCTCTGCGGTTTGAGAACCCAGCTTTAAAGTATTGATGCTGATGTTTTTTTCTTTAGCGTACTCAATGCAGGTTTTCAGATCCCAAACCTGTGGGATATCTTGTGCTTTGGTTACGTAAGCTGCAACAAGCAAAATGAGTATAACAATATATTTAATGTATCTGCTCATGGCGAATAATTTTTGTGTCTATGGAACTATTGAACACAAAAATATATCCGGTTAGGACCTTATTTTAACAATTGAGACGAGCAGGTAAAATACTGCGACGAAAGGTTTAAACTTTGAGATGAGTTGATTTTGGATTTTAACGGGAAGAGTAAGTTCGTATGTTATTTTGAACGCTAATAAAAGAAGTCGTCATTGCGAGAAGGCTTTTTCAGCCGACGAAGCAATCTTTGGACGATCGCTGTCGGTATGCGCATAAGATTGCTTCGTCGTTCCTC